>JAQVLH010000067.1 GCA_028704265.1 Candidatus Nanoarchaeia archaeon | reverse complement strand
TGGCTGAAAATATTGTTTTTCTTGAACTTAAAAGAAGGGAAAAAGAAGTTTTTTACTGGAAAGAAACAAATGAAGTTGATTTTATATTAAAAAATAAAGATAATTCTTTAACAGCAATAAATGTTACTTATTCAGATGATATAAAAGAAAGGGAAAAAAAAGGAATTATTGAATTTTCTAATAAATTTAAAGATACTTTAAAAGAATGCTTAATATTAACAAAAAATTATGAATCAGAGCAAGATGGAATAAAATATCTTCCTATATGGAAATGGCTATTATGTTAAAACTATTTTATCAATGATTTCCTGCTTGTTGAATTCTTTCAAATCCGTATATTCTTGGCCTGTTCCTAGGAAAAGTATTGGTTTTTTTACAACGTAGCTTGCTGATATTATTGCTCCACCCTTAGTGTCAACATCAGTTTTTGAAAGAATTAGATAATCAATGCCTATTTCTGAATTAAACTTGTCAGCTTGCAACACAACATCTGCTCCTGTGATAGAATCTGCAACGAATATGCAAGAATCTGGATTAATAACTCTCTTCATTTTTTTTAATTCTTCCATTAAATTAGAGTTAGATTGAAGCCTTCCTGCAGTATCAATAATTAAAATATCAATCTTATTTTTTTCAGCATGTTTTTTAGCATCAAAAGCTATGCTTGTTGAATCTGAGCCGTACTCAGAGCTTATTAATTTAATTCCTAATTTATCAGCATGAACTTTTAATTGCTCAATGCTTGCTGCCCTGAAAGTATCGCAAGCTGCTAATAATACGCTTAATTTTTTTGATTTAAAATAATTAGCTAATTTTCCAATAGTGGTAGTTTTTCCGCTGCCGTTTACTCCAATAATCATAATAATGTACGGTTTTTTTTCATTAATTTTTTTTAAAAAATCAAGAGGGTTTTGCTCCATTAAAATTTCGTTCAAAGTATTTTTTAAAGAAATATTAATAACATTTTTTAAATCTTTTTTAACACTTTTTCCAATTAATTCTTTCTTTAAATCCTGCTTAATTTTATTTACAACTTCTGAGCTCACATTGCTTTGAATAAGATTAAGTTCTATGTCAAAAAAAACTTTTTCAAAATCTTTCTCATTCATCACTTTTTCAGTGAAAACTTTCTCAACTTTAGTAATTGCTTCATTTATTTTTTTTTTAAAGAATTCAAACACTTTAGAATCACTTTTTCTCTTCTTTAGTTAATTCAATTAATTCATGCTCTAATTTTCTTAATTTTAAAGTAATATTATTAGCTTCATTATCTAACTGAGTCATTAATGAATCAGCTTCATCAATTCTTTCTTTAATATATTTATCGCATTCTTCTGAATTTTTTTCTACTATTATTTTATTGCCTATTCCAATCAAAGCCTTATTTGGATCTTTTATATAAACTTTTAACATTAATCCTTCGCTTAAAGGCATTATTATTTCTTGATTAGGTTTAGCTTTTTTAACCTGGCTTATTATTTCAAGAGCTGATTTAAATTCAGCCATTCTAATATTTATTTCCTGATTTTGAGCATCAATACTTTCAAGTTCTTGCCTAAGAGTTTCGAACTCTGAAGATTTTTCTTCAATTATATCTTTTTTCATTTCATTAAATCCTCTAAAACCATTATCTCATTTCCGTTCATTTCTTTTGAAATAAGAATCCCGTTTTTATTTTTTACAAATCCAGCTTTAATTATTGGACTATCATTATTCACAGAACCTAATTCAATGTCTATTTTAAAAAATTCTTTAATAGATTCAATTTCATTATCTCTTGCTTGCTTATTAATAAGTCCCCTTTTATTAAAAATAACAAGATTTGCTCCAACTGTTTCTATACTTGAAATTTTAGATTTCATTACTTCTAATCCTAAATCTTCTAATTGTTTTACTGCATAATCCTCTAAATTAGGATTAACAAGCGCTTTTTTATTATAAATAATAATATTATTTCCTAAAGCATTATAAGTAGTATCTATAATTACTATTTTTATTTTTAATGCTTCAAGCTCTTTAAGAACATCTTTGCTTATTCCCTTAGGAACTAATAATAACTCTTCATTTCCAGCTAAGAATATGCCATCAACACTTGAATTCATTATATCAATCTTAAATACTTTAGTTTTAAGCTCTTTTTCTATTATTTCAATAGTTTTATTATCAGTTATTTTTGGAACAATAGTAAACTTATCAGTAGAATAAAAAAATAGTCCAATATTCGGATTGCCTAAAAAATTAATTATTTGCATAATTATAACTTATTTAAATTTTTATCAAATTTAGCTACGGGTTTTTTTGAAGCTTCATCTTTGACTTTTTTTATTGAATTAATTTCTTCATCTTTTTCAACAGCGATTTTTTCTGAAGTTTTTGGTTCAGCAGTTAAATCTTCAAGAGATTTTTCATTTTTTTTATCCTTTTTTTCATCTTTCTTTTCTTTTTCAATCCTTAAAGGTTTTCCTTCTAAATTTACAAAAACTTTATCATTTTTTAATTTTTGAACAAAGATACTTACTTTAGTTGGAGGATTTTTTATTCCTTTACTCCAAATAGCATTATTTAATTCCTCACCTATTAGCACGTCACCTTTTTTTGCCCTAGTATTTTTTTCAATAAATTGCTTGATAGTAACAATAGCTCTTTTACTTCTTTCATCACTAGGGGATTTAAGTCCCATTTTTTTTAATCTTATAATATATTTTCTTACTTCAAAATCTTTCACAATGCTCACCTATTAATTCCTATTTTAGTTTTTCTCCAATTTCTTCTCATTTGAGGATTAACTGTCCAGCTGCTAACATGAACTCCTCTTTTTAATCCAAATTTTTTGATAATAATCCATCTAGGTGCAACCCTATTTTTTTTCATTGCACTTTCTAATTTTACTTTTAATGATCCGAATTTATTTTTTGTCATTTTTTATCACTTTATAAGCAGTATTATCTAAAAGCTTTGTTGCCTTAGGAGTTAATTCTCTGCCTTTTCTTTTTCCTCTCATAACTTTTCTTAATAACCCTTCTTCTTCTAATTGCTGTAATATAACTCTAATTATTTTTCCAGAACCTTTAAATGTTTTTTCTTGCCTAGTTCCCCTATTTTTTCTTGAACCATATTTTGTCCTTAATCTAGAAACTCCTTTAGGTCCGTGAATATAAATAAATCTTAATATGCTTGCAGTCCTTATATGCCAAAAATTTTCTTGCGTTGGAGTTTTTTCTTTGCTTGCTGAAGTTTTAACAAATTTAGCCCATTCAGGAGCTATAATTTTAGGAAAGCTCTTCAATTCAGTACTTAATGCTTCAATAAATTCATTCGCATCTGTGTCAAATACATTAACCATATTAACTCAAAAAACTATTATTATTTTAAAAACTTTCCTATTGCAGAATTAATCTGCTGAATTATGAACTATAATGCTTATCTAACGTAATTTTTTTTTAAAAACTTTTTTAAATTCAAACAAGTTCGTATTTATAATGGCAGATAAGAAATTACCTTCAAGTTCAGGAGGAATAATGCAATATTATGAAGATAGTAAAAATAGTGTTTCAATTAATCCAGTGCATGTAATAATAGCTACAGGAATATTAGTAATAATAGTTATTCTATTTAATTTCATAAATCCTTTTGGATTCTAATTAAAAGTTTTTAAAATATTAAAGAATTATTTTTAACAATGGAATCATTTTTTAACCCAAAAACTATTGCATTAATAGGAGCAAGCAATAAAAAAGGAAAAATTGGAAATGACATTTTTAACAATCTTAAAACTTCTAAATCAAAGATTATTCCAGTAAATGTTAATAAAGAAAAAATTGGAGGACAAAGAGCTTATGCAAGCATAAAAGATTATTCTGGAAAAATTGATTTAGCTATAATAGTTATCCCTGCAAAATTCGTTTTAGACATTTTAAAAGAATGCGGAGAAAAAAAAATAAAATCCGCAATTATAATAAGCGCAGGATTTGGAGAGATGGGAAATAAAGAATTAGATAAAGAAGTTTATGAGGTTTCTAAAAAATATAATATTAGAATATTAGGTCCTAATTGTTTAGGTATATTAAATTTGAATAATAATTTAAATGCGAGTTTCTATAAAGGAAAAATTTTAACAGGAGGAATATCATTTATTTCCCAATCAGGAGCAATAGGAGTTGCAATTCTTGACAAATCAGTTAATGAAAATATAAGCTTTAGTAAATTTATTAGTGTTGGAAATATGCTTAATACTGACTTTTCAGATTATATTGACTATTTATGCAAAGATAAAAATACTAAAGTTATTTGCCTTTATATTGAAGGAATAAAAGATGGAGAAAAATTTGTGCAAGCAATTAAAAATTGCAAAAAACCAATAATTGCACTTAAGGCAGGATTTACAAGCACAGCAATGAAAGCAATTACTAGCCACACTGGCAGTTTAGCAGGAGATAGTAAAATTTATGATAGTATTTTTAATCAATTTGGAATAATAAAAGTTGATAACCTTAATGAAATGTTTAGCTTAGCAAAACATTTAAGCGTTAATGTTAAACCTAAATCAAAAAATGTATGCGTAATAACTAACGCAGGAGGCATGGGGGTTCTTTGCAGTGACGCATGCGAAAGCAACGGATTAACAATTACTGAATTGCCAAAAAAAATTAAAGATGAAATAGATAAAGTTCTTCCAACTCATTGGAGTAAAAGTAATCCTATTGATGTTTTAGGGGATGCTTTAGCTTCCAGATATGAATCTGTGTTAAATATATTGTTGAAAAGCGATTTTTATGACATTTTTTTATTTATACTTACTCCTCAAAGCAACACTGAAGTTGAAAAAAGTATGCAAGCTTTAATTAATTTTAAATTAAAAAATTCTAAAGCAGCAGTGTTTTCATGTATGGTTGGAGGAGAAAAAATAATAAAATCATTAAAAATGGCTAATGAAAATAATATAATTAATTTTATCGAGCCATATAATTTTGCAAAAACTGTATCAAAATTATTCTAATTCTATTCTTGCATCAACTAAGAAATAATCATTTTCTAAAAACATTACAGGATTTAAATCCATTGATAAAACTTTTTCATTAATTGCTAATTCTCCTAATTTTACTAATAATTCAGATAATTTATCAATATTAATTTTAGGATTATTTCTAAATCCATTAAGAATTTTTTTAAATTTTAATTCATTAATCATATCTAAAGCATCTTTTTTTGTGATTGGAGCTTTTCTAAAACTCACATCTTTAATTAGTTCAACAAATACTCCTCCAATTCCAAGCATAATCATCTTGCCAAAAACATTATCATTATTAATTCCTAATATTAATTCAATGCCTTTTTTTTGCTCCTGCAGCACAACAGATTTTGATAATTTTTTAAGATTATTATAAGCTTTTAATAATTCTTTTTTATCATTAATATTTAAAAATAAGCCACCTACATCACTTTTATGAGAATATTCTTCGCTGCTAATTTTTATAACTAAAGGTTTAGTAAGTCTATCAAAAGCTGATAAAAGCTCGGATTTGTTTGAACATTCATAAAATTCAGCTAAATTAAAATTTCTTGTTTTCATGAACCTTAATGAATCGCTTAATTTTAACATATAACATTAAATAATTAATTAATCATTTTAAAACATTACTTTTAAAAATAAATACTAATCTAATAATTCTATGGTCCGTTAGCTCAGCTTGGATAGAGCGCTTGCCTTCTAAGCAAGAGGTCGTGGGTTCAAATCCCATACGGATCAATATTTTCTTATTAATTCTTTATTCATAACTTTTATAATTAAATACTGGATTGTTTTAATTTATGAATTTTAAGAAAATGGTTGAAGACTCCAAAGAGGGTCCAATAAGTATAGGGGTTAATAGTTTTACAATTAAAAATAAAGGAAGCATTATGAAAATAGGCACTTTTTATACTGATTTTTACAATGATTTAATAGAAAAATGGGGATTAAAATGCGTTGAACCAGAATTTAAAAAAGTTGATACAGGAGTTGATGTAACCTCAATGTATTGGAAATGGCTTGCTTACAAAAATATTGATAACTTTGCAAGAATCCAATTTAAATTTGGAGCAAAAGCATTTAGAATTGCTGGAGACACAGTAATGGGGATTTTTTCAATAGAATATAATTTAGAGCTTGATTATGGACATCCTAATGTAAATTATACTGACAGATGGAGAAGTAATTCTTTTTTAAAAATGATG
>JAQVLH010000066.1 GCA_028704265.1 Candidatus Nanoarchaeia archaeon | reverse complement strand
ATCTTTCATACCCTTCTGATTCCCCTACTTGGTGCATTTTTTTTACTAAAATTTCTAAAGAATCATTTTCATTTATTTCATTATTTTTTGTTAAATCAGCAAAATTAAGCAATAAAGTTTTATGCCCATTATTTTCAAAAAATTATGCAAAATCATATTTTTTTTTTAAATCTTCAACTTCATTTAAAAATTTAGTGCAAGATTCATATTTTGAATCAGTATTAAATAACATTGCTCCATATTTTATAAATTTCATTCCTTTGTCAGATTTAACTTCTATATTTTTTTCTTTGTAATAAACATTTAATTTATCTTCTAAATGTCCTGAGCAACTCTCTATTGTTGAAACATAAGGAATGCAATTCAAAACTGCAACTAATTCTCTAATTTCATTATCTATTTGCGCAAGTTCCATAATAAATTAAGACAAAACTGTCTTTAAAAATATTGAGTGTAAAGAAATTATTACCCTAATATTAATATTATTAAATATTTGAGAAAAATTGTGTGTGGGGGAAGGGATTTGAACCCTCGCAAGCACTAAGCTACAGGATCTTAAGTCCTGCGCGTTTGACCAGACTCTGCCACCCCCACAATAATGACTAAGTAATAATTGAATATTATTATTTTAAAAAGTTTTAGTAACAACTAATTTAATCAAAAGGCTTAAGCGAAACTCCATCAAAAAATGTTATATTAAAATCCTTATTCTCAAGCAGTTCCTTGAATTCTTTGGCATTTTTCAAAGGAGGATGGGTGGAGATATCAAAATGTTTAATATAATGAAATAATAACTTTTCAAGCTTAACACTAGTGTCAAATTTTTTATCGCCAATAATCTCTTCATATTTTTTTATTACCTCACAATTAGTTCCTTTTACTTTGTAATAAATTTTTTTTAAATTCTCAGCGCTAACAAGCCAATCATTGCTTAAAATATTATTTTCTCCTAAATGTTTAATTAAATGTTTCTCTATTCTTTTAGGAGTATATCTGACACTAATGCCAGTTATCCATAATTCATAAAATAAATTTAACTCATTAGGATTTAGTTCTTTGCTTAAATTATCAATTAGGAACTGATAATTATACCAATTGCAGGAGTTATAATTCAATCCATTGCAGTTAGCTTGTGATTCTTTTCCTAAATTGCATGATATTTTATAGTTATCATTTATATTGAAATATTGGCACATGTCCAGCCCAATTTTTTTGTCAAAATAATTCAAAATATATGACTGGCTGGGAGAGTCTAAAATATTTATCTGAGGATTCAAATCAAATAATCTTTTCCATCTATTATCCCAAGGAGTATTAATTAAGTTTTCAATAGAAAAATTTTCAATTAATTTTTTGTCCCTATTAAGCCTATCCATAAAAATCATTAATCAATGCAATCTTCAAAGCCTTGTAATATTTTGGAAGTAATAGATTCTTGAACAGGTTCAATGTAATATTTTTTTATTATATTTTTTTGTGAATCTTTCAATATTTCAATTTTTTCTTCATAAGTTTCAGCATTATTTAGGGCAATGTTTAATGCGCAATTGTATTTTTCTATTTCACATTTGTCAAAATTAATCATAAATTTATCGCCTAAAAACTATTTAGAAAATAATTTATTTAAAAATCATTTGATTGATTTTTTCATCTCTTCTAAACCATTAGATACTTCTTTTAATGCAGTATTAAAGATTTCTTTAGGCATTAATTGACCAAATGATTCAATAGTGAAAATTATATCTTTTCCTGCAGATACTTTAACATTCTTAGGGAATAAATCACTGCAAGCTAAACATAAATTACAATCAATTAATTTATCTTTATCAACTTCACCTGCTTTGAAAACTTTTTTAGGACAAACATTATCTAATTCTTTTGATTTAGCTAATACTTCAATTATTGGCTCAAATTTATAAAAAGCATTACAAGGTGAATGTTTAATATGGTAATCCCCATTATTTAATTTAGCTTTAGCAATAAGTTTAATTTCTTGGTTCTCAAATAATTTATCAATAATCATTTCAGGAAAAACAGGAACTATTTTATTATCAGATGATGCTAAATCACTAGCGTAAACAGTGCAAGGTCCTTTTTTAATTAAAGTAAAATCAACAGTGCATCTTGCGCATCCAACACCTTTACATTTACAATCTGCAGATTTAACATAAGTTTTCAAATCAGATTTTAAAGGTATTAATCCTAATCTATGAGCTAATATTTCATCATACAATGCGCTATTATTTTCAGATATTTCAACATCTTCAATAGCAATTGTTGGAACCATATTCATACAAGCTCTTCTAATACTATTAGCAGTTTCAAAATCAATTTTAGAAAGATTAATTATTAATTTTTCTTCACTTTCTTTTAATATTTTAGCTTTCATAATCTTCTACCTTTCTTTCCTCCTTTTTTTCTGCAACCATCATGAGGTTTAGGAGTAACATCTTCAATATTTCCAATTTTTATGCCAGCTCTTGAAAAAGCTCTTAACGCAGCTTGAGCACCTTTACCTGGATTACTTGGACCATTTTGTCCACCAGGAGCTCTTATTTTAATATGCAAAGCATTAACACCTTTATTAATTAATTCTTCTGACATTTCTTTAGCCATCATCATAGCAGCATTAGGACTTCCTTCTTGCCTTCCTTGCTTAACAACTCTTCCGCCACTTCTAAAACTTAAAGTTTCAGCACCAGTAATATCAGTAACATGAATTAAAGTATTATTATAACTTGAGTAAATATGAGCAACCCCATACCTTATTTTTTCAGCCATTATTTTTTCTCCTCCACTACTGGCTTTTTATTAGCCGTTTTAAAATCAGCTTTTGAATCTTCTTTTAATTTTTTAACAATTTTTTCTTCTTCTTCTAATTTTGTATCTTTTGAAATACTAGCCATTGATACAATTAAAGGATGCTTAGGGTCTTTTAAAACACTATTATCAGCAAATTCAATATTATTTTCTTCTTTTCTTAAAACAATATAATTAGGGGAATCAACTTTATTTCCATTAACTAATATGTGTTTATGAACAATAAATTGTCTAGCTTGAGTGGGAGTTCTAGCAAGACCTTTGCTAACAACAAAATTTACAAGCCTTCTTTTACTAATATCATCAATAGTAAGGCCTAAAATATCATCAAAAGTTGCTTTTTCATCAAGCAAACCCATATTGTAAACTTTTTTAAGTAAATTTTCTCCTTCTTTTTTACTTTGAGCAGAAGTTGATGCAAAAATTGCCCTAGATTGTTGCCTAAATCCTCTTAATAAAGCATTAAATCTCCAAATCTCTTTTTTAGTGCCATAACCATATTTTTTTATTAATTCTTTTTCTTGAAGAATTCTATCTTTTTCCCAAGGTTTTTTTGGTCTTTCATATGATTTTTTTAATTTTTTAATATTTCCCATATTTATTTCAACTTCACTTTCTTTTTAGCAACAGCTGCTCCGCCTTTCCTAAATCTCTTCATTTGCTGGCCTCTAACTTTTAAGCCTAAATTATGCCTAATTCCTTTATAAGACCTTATACGTTTTAATCTTCTAATATCAAAATCATTCATAAGTCTTAAATCGTTTCCTATAATATGGCTATCTTCCATTGTTTCTGGATCTAATTTTCTATTAAATAAGAATGAAGGTATTTTAAATGATTGAGGAGATTTAAGCACGTCTTCAATAATTTTAATTTCACTTTCAGTTAATTCACCAATAGTTTTTTTTGAATTTATTCCTGCAACTTTTAAAATAGCATTACTAAACATGTCACTAATTCCTCTAATAAAACTTAATCCCTGTACAACCTTTTTGTTTCCTTTTATATCAGTACTTGCAATACGTACAATAACTGTATTTACAGGTTCTGGTTTTCCTTTATAGATTGGTTTTTCAGACTTATGTGATTCATCTTTTACTTTTTCATGCTTGTTATTTTTTTCAGTGCTCATGTTAATTAACTTAAAAAACAATGATTAATTTAAAAATATTGCGATTTAATTTTAAAAACGCCATAATTTTAATTATTATACAATAAAGCATGAATCTTCATTATATTAAAAATTAAGCTAAATAATTAGACCTATTTTAATCATTTTTAGATATTTCTTTAAATAATAGGCTAAAAATCAGAAATTTTATAAAAATACACTAAGATTAATAATATTAATGAGTTTTTTGACAGATCTTTTAATTTTAGTAATAGCTTTAAATCCTTCTAGTAAAGCATTATTATCAAGTCAATTGTCAAGAACTATTAAAGATAAAAAACACATCACTGATATAATTAATTACAGTAATGCAATAGGTTTAGGGTTAATAATTTTATTTGCTTTGGTAGGTCCGTTTGTTTTTAAAACAATACTGGGAATAAGTGATAGTGCATTAATAATTGCATGCGGTTTAAGTCTTTCAATTTTTGGACTTAATTATCTTTTTAAAGAAGAAATTTTCAGCATTCAAACAAAAAGCAAAAGCATTATTTACTTAAGTATAGGAATGCCAATGATAGTTGGACCTGCAAGTATAAGTATAATAACTTTAATAAGTTCATATTCATCATTTTTGTATTCATTTATTTTATGCTTAATTGCCATGTTAATTAATTATTTGTTTATGATTTTTTCATATAAATATTTGTCAAGCAATTCAAAAAATGAGAACCTTCATTATTTAAATATTAAATTAACTGGAATTTTAATGCTTGCAGTTGGAATACAATTTTTATTAAATGTATTTCAAGGAAATATTTAATAAAATTTTTTATAAAAATAAATAAAAAGGCTTAAAGTTTTAAATCTTTATGAAAATTTTGCTTAATAAAAAAATAATTGCACAAAACATTTGCGACTGTCAATACTTAAAAAGCTTAATCGGCCTAAGGTTTAGGAAAGCATTCAAGCCTTATGATTGCTTTATTATTTACATGGCTCCTGATTCAGTTCTTGACTCTTACTTTGTTAATTTTGAATTCATTGCAGCATGGGTTGACAAAACAGGAAAAGTAATAAAAATTGAGAATTGCAAAAAAAATAAATTATTCATTCCAGCAATCGGGCAGTCAAGAGTTTACGAATTCCCAATTAATTCAAAATTCAAGATAAAAAAAGGAGATAAGATAGAAATTAAAAAATAAAAATTATATATTAAATTTTTTATATTTTTTAAAATGAGTAAGTTCATAATTCATAAGGCTTAAAACTTTATTATAAATTTCATTTTTTTCTGATAATTTTTTTATTGTATCATACGCGCTAAAAATATTTAATTTTGAAATTGATTCAGGCATATTTTTAGAGATTTCCATATATTCCTTAATTTTTTCCCCTATATTTTCAGCAATTGATGGGTTTGAATAATCCATATTTTTAAAATAATCATTTTCAAAAGCATTTTCTAATTTTATTTTATTTTCAAGCAAATTTTTTTCTAATTTAAGGCCTTCCAATAATATATTTGATTCTGATAATTTATCTTCAATATTTTCTTTATTAAAAAAAGAAGTTTCAAAATTATTTTTACAGTAGCTAAGGGTTCTTTTATTCATTTTTTGATAATCTTCAGAATTTTTAAATTCAATGTATTTTTCAGCATTTAAATTATATGTCTTAAATGTTGATGCCAAATCCTCCAAGAAAACTTTTTTGTTTTCAGATTCTAATAATCTATTTTTTTCAGCCTTATTTTCTTTAATTTTATTAAAAATATTCATATGAATTATTGAAAAAAATTTATTTAAAAAATTTTCCAACCTCCTCATATAATTTTGCAAAGGGGACATATTTAAATAAATCAAATTCTAAAGGAATATTATTTTTTTCGAATTTTTCTTTTAAATTAACATATTTTTCAATTTGTTCTTTCAAAATTATTGCTTCTCCCTCTCTTAATTCTTTTAAGTATTCAGAACTTTGTATTTTTTTATTCAAATTTATATTTCCAATGGATAAAATTTTTTCTAGTGAATTTAGAGCTAATGAGGTTTCTAATGTTCCTTGTTTTAACATAAATTCAGATGTTATATTTTCTTTAGAAATTTCATTGTTTGAATATTTATTATTTAAATTTTGATAATTAATATAATTTGAAATTTGTTTAGTATGTTTTGAAATATCATCTTTTAATTCATTAAAATAAGCACTTCTTTGCTCTTGATATAATTTTTCAGCTTTATTGGCTTTTATCTTATCTATTAAACCCATAAATATATTAGAATAAAATCTTTTTATAAATGTTACTATTGAAGAGTTACAATATTAGAATATAAAAGAAG
>JAQVLH010000065.1 GCA_028704265.1 Candidatus Nanoarchaeia archaeon | reverse complement strand
CAATTTCATATAAATCAACATCATAAATATTATCTGTAAAATTTGCCAAAAATTCGCTTTCAGCCTCTAAAATCACGCACCCGTCATTTTCAGCCATGCATTTGCCGCCGACATAAATTTTTGGATTAGTATAAAACTTAGAAGGTTTATAATTAATCATGAATGCCTTAGACCTATTTGTTTTATCGGCTTTTTCACCCTCTTTTAACGGTTTATAGAATGGCTGAGTAATTTCTTTAGATAATGCCAAATTTTCCATAAAAGTTTTTTCAAACGCGAATCCAGCTTTTGAATAATTAACTGCAGTTTCTGCCATTATGAACCTGACTAATTTCGTTATTTAAAAAAATTACTCTTTGACAATACTTGCAGAATAGTCATCCATAATATTTCCTGAAGCATCCCTGACATTTTTAACAGTTAAAGTGTAAGTTCCGCTTACTAACTCAGGATATTCAATAAAATAATTCCTATTCTGCCAGCCATAACCTGCAGTGGTTCTTAAATCAGCAAAATTAGGGCTGAATTCAATGCCGTCTTTTTCTAAAATAATATTGCCCTCTTCTTTCAAAGTCCAGCTTTTAACAGTTTCTGAAAATAATATTGCTAAATCATTGTTTTCAAACCTAACATCTTCTACAGTTGGATTAATAGTTTCAGTCTCACCAGTAGTAAACTCATAATAATACTCGGAATAATCCCCGCTGGCATTAGTCATTTTCAATAAATAATTAGTATTAGCTTTTAATGCAGTAATTCCCAAATCATCCGAAGGAATCAATCCTAAATCAGTGCCAGTAAATGAATCAAATGTTGAAGTGTCAATACTAACCTGATTTAAACTCTCTCTTTCATAAAGGCTAAATGATAAACCACTATAACCTCCCCATTCATTAAAATTTAAATAAATAAAATCATTAACAGGAAATCCTACTGACAAAGGAGAAGGATAAGCACTTTCTAAAAAAACAAAATCGCTGATTGAATTAAAAATTCTTGACTCATTAACAACAAAATCATAATCCTCATTATTTCCATAATGGTTTGTATCTAAATTTGAAACAGTGAATCCAGCAATTAAAACTGGCAATAATAAGAATAAATATTTACTCATTAAATAAAAAAAAGCAATTTATACTTAAAAATATTTCTTAACCAAATTCAATTAAATTATCAGGATTTTTTGCAAGCCTCATAACTGTTGAAGTTTTTTCATTAATAACAAAACCTTTAGAAATTAAATCATTAACATTATCCATCAATTCCTGCTGTTTTTCAATAATTATATTATAATCATTCATTAAATTATGATAAATATCACCCTCTTTAGTGAAAGGACAATAATTGCTTAAAATTGGATGCTGAGGAATAGGATGATAAGCAAAAGGAGGAAGGTAAGGAAATGACTTGCAAATAAAAGACCTATACTCATAAATAGAACAAGAATTATTTAATAAAAAAGGGCAAACATCATGGTCAATAAACCATTTGAAAACGCATATTTTTTTATCTTTTCCAAAAAAACCTCTTAAAGGTTTAATATTTAATTCAATTCCTTTTTCTTTTGCAATTTTTAATAATAAATTTTTTTCGCTTCTAAATAATGCAATTCCTACATTATTAGGAAGTTCTAAAAAATGAATAAACCTTTTAGAATCTAAATCATAATTAATACTTGACTCATTTTTTTTTAAATTCTTGCAACATTTTGATTTACATTTTTCATATTTGCATTCAAATTCCATAAGTCGCCGTTTAACAAGATAATATCAATAAATTTCATTTTAAAAATCTTTATTTTTTCCGTAAATTAATCATTTTAAAGCCTGATAATAATAAATCTTTAGATTTAGCTAAATTTTTAACAATTGATCCAATCAATTACTTTAGCCATACTTAAAATTTAATAATCCAAGTATTTATGAAGTTTTCAAAAGTTTTAAAATAAATCAAACGCTTTATAAATTATTATGGATGCTAATGAAATCTTGCTATACGAGCATAAAATCATTTATTCTTTACTTGATAAGCTTAATATAAAGATTAAAGAAATTGAAAAACTAAAATCTATTTCAGGCAACTTCATAGATTTATTTACTGATTTTTTTATAACTTATATTGATGTTTATCATCATGGAAAAGAAGAGAATTTGATGTTTGAAAGACTAAAAAAAAAGCCATTATCAACTTATGACAAAAAGTCTATAGAATTATTAGAAAATCAGCATAATCTTGGAAGAAAAATAATAGAAAAAATAATAGTAAGCTCAGCAAATTATTTTGCAATAAAAAACGACCAAAATTTTAAAAAGTTAATAATTTTATTAAAAGAATTTCATAAATTATACACTGAACATGCATATTTTGAAGACAATTCATTTTTTAAAGAAATAATTAATTATTTTACTGCCTCTGAAAAAGAGCAGCTGACTCAAGATTTTTTTAAGTTCAATATAAGAATGGTTGATGAAAAATATAAAAGCTTGCTAGACCTGATTTAATTAGCCAATAGTTAATTTTATTAAAGAATTAATGATTATTAAATAATAATGCTTTCAATTAAACATATTAAAAAATTATTAATATTAGGGATAATGCTTTTAGTTTTTAGAACCTCAATGAGCTTAACTTTAAATGATTCTTTTAACCTAAATGAAAATGAATCTTATTATGAATTTTCTAAAGATTTAGCATTAAATAGTATTATTAATATTAATTTAAATAATATAATAATTGACGGAAAAAATTATTCATTCACAGGCTCATTTAACATCTATTCTAAAAACGTGACTTTTCAAAATATAAACTTTAAAAATTATAATAATTTTATTTCAGCAAGCAATTCAAGTATTAATATTATAAATTGCGCATTTGAAAATTCTGAAAATGCAATAAATATAATTAATTCAAATTTTTCATTAACAAATAATTTATTTTTTAACATTAATAATTTATTGAAAATAAATGCTAATTATTTTTCAGCCAACATTTCACTAAATGATATTAAGAATGTAAATAATTCAATAATATTTTCATCCCCATTTTTAATTGATGATAAAATAATTAATTTAAACAATAACAACTCAAATTTTTATGATTTATTTAAAATGTTAAAACATGATGCAAACGGTTATTTTAATAATAAACAATTTTTTAATCATGATAATTTAATCTATGAAGTTGCAAATAATTATACAGAATTATTGGATTTAATTAAAAAAAAATCAAAAAATATATCTTTCGGAGCCAATATAACTGCAAACAAAATAATTTCATTTACTAATAATATTAATATTTATGGAAAAAATAATTATTTTATATCACAAATAAATAAAGAATATTCACTAGTGCTAATAGGGGAAATTAATTTTACTCTAAATTCATTAAATATTGATTCAAATTCAAATATAGCAATTTCAAATATGGGAGCAAATGCAAAAATCAGCAATTCTTCAATTTATGCAAAAGATATTGGCTATTATCAATTGGAAGGGATTTTAAATATTTCAGACAGCAATTTTTATTTTTTAAATGAATCAGAAAAAAAAACAGGCATGCATATCGAAACAGGGCAAATAACTATCTCTAATACTAATTTTTTTAATGCAACAACAGGAATCATATTATTTGATAATTCCATGCTTAATGGAAGAGCATTAAAATGCATTAATCATCCAACTTATACATTATTGATTGCTGATATTGAAAATGATTTTAGCGCAGATTCAGTGATTATTCCACAAAAATTAAAAATATATGAAAACGAATACGATTATTATAATAAAATAACAATAAGCAATTTAGAGCAAAATAATTTATGTTCTTATCCGGGATTTTTATTAAATGAAAAATATCCCTGGGAAATAGAATATGAACTTGTATTAAATGAATTAAAAAATTTAATAGGCTTAAAAACAAGAACCCCAGATTCCGCATTAGACAATTTAAATTTAATATCTTTATATAATAATTATTCAATAAAATATTTTTCAAAAAGCCCCGAATTATTAACTAGCAATGGTGAAGTAATTAATCCTTATTTAAACCAAAAGGTGGCAAGCATGGAGGTTAATATTTTAAAAAATGATTTAGGAATAACCTTTCCTCTTAATATTGTAATTCTTCCAATAATTCCAATAAATTCTTCAAGAATAGAAAGCAACGGAACTTTTCAATTAAATGAATTAATAATAAAAAATGATTTTGAAATGGATTCAAGCAATTTAATTACGAAAGGAAATACCTCTGAATCAATAAAAATATTTTCACCCCAAAATGAAACAATTTTAATCCTAAAAAATGGAAATAAAACATTGTTTAATTCAAGTATAGATAATTATTATGAATTAATTTTAAATTTATTAAACAGTTCCGGAATACTTGCAGAAATAAATGACTCATATGATTTTTATTGGATAAAAGAAGGAAAAATTTATTTAATTGAAAGATTAAACATTAAATTAATAAATGAAATTTTACTCAAATCAAGCACCATAGTTCAAAGTTATAATAATAATATTAACCAAATAATATTTTTATCTTATTATAGTGATTACGAAAATGGAATTATTGACTTTTCAAATAGTTTAAAAAATAATACAGTAATTCTCCAAAGGCAATTAAAAATCGAAAGAGATTTGGGAAATCTTATATCAATAATCATTCCTCCCAAATTTTATTCAATAGATACTTGGGATGGATTATTTTTAATGCCAACATTAATAAAAGATTTTGTATATGAAAACGAAAACTCTCTTTTTGCTTTCAAAGTTGGCAGTGAAAACCTTGATTTATATTCAACTAATGATTTTTTAATAAATATTAGCGGTTTTAGCGGATTTAATGCAGGTTTTAAAAATTCCTCAGGGATTTATGAACTGCCAAAGAGTAATTATTATAGTTTAGGAAATGATTTAATAATAAAAACGAAGCATTTGTCAACATTTTTTATTTATCAAAAAAAACCTAAAATAATTGAAGAGCAAAACGTTATTCCTAAAGAATTAGTCATTCAAAATGAATCAATTCTTCAAAATATTAGCTTAAATGAAGAAGTAATTCCAAAAATACAATCAACAACAGGATTAATTACTTTATCTATTCTAAGTCAACAAGAATATTTAAGTATAATTAGATTAATTTTTTCTATTTTGCTGATTTATGCCATAATAATAGCAATAAAAAAGAATTTTTTCCATTAATCGCTAGCCGACATAAACGTTTAAAAATCACCAACATATTGTTATTAAAAGTAGGTTAATACCTATAGGTTGTGATAAAAGATATGCATTGTCCCTATTGTTCTAGCGAATTAACAAAAGTAATAGATAAAAGAACAGTTTCTGACACAACTAATTGGAGAAGAAGAGAATGTTTAACTTGCACTAAAAGATTCACAACATACGAAAGCGTTGAACCAATCAAAATAAAAGTTCTTAAAAAAAATGGGCAATTGCAGGATTTTGATAAAAATAAAATAGTAAACGCTATAATTAAATCAAGAAGCAAAAAAACATTGCCAATTGAAAAAATAGAAGAAATAGCGGACTCAATAGAAAACGAATTATTGTCAAAAAACTCATTTAACATAACAAGCAAAGAAGTAGGAGAATTAATATTAAAAAATTTAAAAACAGCAGACCCAATAGCTTACATAAGATTTGCAAGCGTTTTCAAAGGATACACTGATGTTTCACATTTTGAAGATGATATTAAAGAATTAAAAGTAAAAAGAACAGTAAATGAAGCAAAAGATACAACTGATTTATATTTACAAGTAACTAACAACAGCGAAGAAATAAATGAATGGAATAAAGATAAAATAGTTCAAGCATTAATGAAAGAAACAACCCTAAGCGAGTGGCAAGCAAGGGATATAGCAAGAGAAATTGAAAAAAAACTTTTTCACTCAGGATTATCGATAGTTAGCACTAACCTTGTGAGAGAATTAGTTAATAATGAATTATTTGCAAGAGGATTCAATGACCAATTGAATACTCAAAAAATCTTAGGAATGCCTTCATATAATTTATTAGAAGTTATTATGAGCAAAAATAAAGATAATTCAAATATTAAATATAATAATCCCGAAGCAATAAATTTAGCAATAGCAGGAAATGTATTAAAGCAATTCGCATTAAGCAATGTTTTTAGCAAAGAAGTCGCAGCAGCACATATAAGCGGAGCAATACATCTACATAATCTAGATTATATTACAAGAGTTTATTGCGGAGCACACAGTCCAGAGTTTATTAAAAAATATGGATTAAAAGAT
>JAQVLH010000064.1 GCA_028704265.1 Candidatus Nanoarchaeia archaeon | reverse complement strand
CCTTCATTTCCTCGTTAATTAAAACGGCCTATTACAGAACACACACACCTTGGGCTTTAACCCTGCATTCACTTTAGCTCTATTTTCTCAGTTACAGGCAGTCCGTAAGTGCGGTGAAATGCGCGAACTAAATGGTCAGAGCTAGCCTTTGATGCCGAATAAATTGAATTAGGCTCATAAGCAGTATTCTCGTCAAATTTTTTTTGTGAATTAATTTCTAAAGACCCGAAGACTTCATCAGTTGAAATATGATGAAATCTTATATTATTTTTCATTGCGCAATTTAGCAAGTTATAAGTGCCATTAATATTTGTTTTAATAAAATCCTCTCTGCTAATAATACTTTTGTCAACATGGCTTTCAGCAGCAAAATGAACAATCAAATCAATATTTTTTAAGGCTTTATTAACAATTTTTTCATTGCAAATATCTCCTTTAATAAACGTATAATTCTTGTTTTTTTCAATATTTCTTAGATTTTCCTGATTTCCTGCATAAGTCAATTTATCAAGATTAACTATTTTATAATCCGGATATTTTTTTATCATGTGCATTATAAAATTTGAACCTATAAATCCGCATCCGCCAGTAACTAGAATATTCATTATTTTTTAGAATAACTTTTTTATTTAAAAATTTATGTTATATTTATAAATAATGGTTTTTTATTTTTTTTTATGGATACTATAAATATATTAGTGAGCTCAAATGATAATTTTATAGTCTTTTTGACAGTTATGCTTAAGTCGCTTTTTATGCACCATAAAACAAAAGAAAAAATAAGAGTATTTATTATGGATTCTGGAATAAGCAAAAAAAATAAGGGTTTAATGGCAGAATCTTTAAAAGAATATAATGCAGATTTTATTTTTATAAATATAGCTCCTAATTTAATCTATGACTTAAAGCAATTTAATGTTGCATATTATAGGTTGATAATGGATAAGATTATTCCAATAAATATCAAAAAAATAATTTATCTTGATTGTGATTTGTTAATCTCCAAAGATATATCAAAGTTATGGAAAATCAACATTGGAAAAAACATAATAGGAGCAGTTAATGATTTTTTTATAAAAAAAATAAAAGATGGAATAATTAATTTTAAAGACTTTAATTTAGATCCAAAAAAGGAATATTTTAATACTGGCTTAATGTTAATAAACATGAATTCTTGGAGAAAAAATAAAATAGGAGATAAATGTATACAAATTACATTGGAAAATAAGGTTTTTCTAAAATGTTGGGATCAATACAGTCTTAATATTGTTTTATACAATAAATGGAAAAAAATAAATTCATTATGGAATTATAATGCTAATTTTTTTACAAAAAAACCTTACATAATTCATTATTGCTCTCCTAAAGGAAAGCCTCTTGACATTGATTATTCTGGATATTTTAAAAGTGAATTTTTTTCATATCTTAATAAAACAGAATTCAAAAATCTTAAACCTTCAATTAATTATAATGTGCTAAAAAGATTTTTTATTAAATCAGCAAAAAAAATATTAGGAAAATAATTAATAAAAGTTTTTAAGTCAAGTATTATTTTTTAAAACTATGAAAATACTTGTAACAGGAGCTAGCGGTATGATAGGCACTTGTTTATGCGAGAATCTTCTTTCTAAAAATTTTGAAGTAATCGGCATGGATATTAAGCATAATAAGTTCAGCAAAGAAGTTGATAATATAACAAAAATAATTGATTTAAGGGATTTTGAAAGTACTTTATCTGCTTTTTCAGGTAATATTGATATAGTTATACACTTAGCTGCAAATGCAAGAGTCTATGATTTAATTAAAGATCCCGAATTATCTAAAGATAATCTCATAACTACTTTTAATGTTCTTGAAGCATGCAGGCTAAAAAATATCAATAAAATCATCTTCTCATCATCAAGAGAGGTTTATGGAAATTCTTCAAAAGAATGTCTTGAGCAAAATGTAGATATTTCTAATTGCGAGAATACTTACAGTGCTTCAAAGATATCAAATGAGGTTTTTATTAGAAGTTATCAAAAAAGTTATGGAATAAATTATATTATCTTGCGTCTGTCAAATGTTTACGGAAGATATGATTTAAGTGATAGAGTAATACCTTTGTTTATAAAAAAGATAAAAAATAAGGAGAATATTACAATTTATGGAGGAAAATCAAAATATCTTGATTTTATTTTTATTGAGGATGTTGCTGATGTAATAATTAATTCTATTTCTAATTTTAAAAATTATGAAAATTTAACTTTTAATGTTGCCAACAATGAAAAAGTGCCTATTTTTGAGCTTTCGAAATTATTGCAGGAATTAATGGATAAAAAAGTTGAGATATATTTTGAAGAAAACAGGACTGGAGAAACTATGAATTATTGTCCTAATTCTGATAAAATAAAAAAAATAATGAAATGGACTCCAAAAGTTAATCTTAAAGAGGGTTTGAAAAAATCAATAGAATGGTATCAAAAATATTAATCCAGAATCTTTGCATATTCTTTTTTTAGATCTTTTATAGTGTTTTTAAGCAGATATTTTTTGTATCTTTTATTGCTTAATTCAGAGTATTCTTTAATCATTGATTCATTTTTCATAATTTTGCATATTTTTTCTGACAAATCAGCTGCGTCGTCTTTTTTAAAATGTATTCCATATTTTCCATAATCAGTTACTTCAAGAAATGATTTAATATTGGAGCTTATTGTAGGTAATCTTGCACTTAAAGCTTCAACAAAAGCTATTGACAAAGCTTCATAATTTGAAGGAATAACAAATACTTGCGATATTGAAAAATAATGTTTTAACTCTTTTTCATTAACTTTTCCAGGGAGTTTAATATTTTTTTCAAGTCCGTAATTTTTAATTCTTTTTAATATTTCATTTTTTACTTTTAAATTATCAGTATCTCCGCACATTATTAATTTAAGTGAAGGTATTTTTTTGACGCAAAGTTTCATTGCTTCAAGTAAAGTCCATATTCCTTTTTGTTTTGGCTCAAATCTTCCGACAAAAATAAGCGAATTTTTTATTTTTTTATTTTTTATATAAAAAGTTTTTTCTATAAAATTAGGTAAAACTTTTATTAATTTTTCATTTAATTCTTTTTTTAGCATATCTTTTGTTTCTTCACTAGGGCTGATAATTAAATTAATTTTATTTAATATTTTATTAGTAATAATTGAATCTAAAAAATTACTGAAAAAATTTTTATTTTCATGGTAGCTTGCAAGTTCAGCAGTATATGCTGTTTTGGTTTTATTTGCAATGCATGCAAGAGCTGCTCCTGCTGCAAAATGATAGCCGCAGCCTATAATATGAACAAAGTCATATTTTTTTGCTAATTCTTTATTAACTTCCTTAAAAGAATAAAAATCTCTCAAAATATGATTTATTTTATTGCTTTTAACATAAACATATTTAATATCCATTCCATTAATTTTTTTTATTTTTTGCAGATTTTTATTATTTGTAAATGTCAATATTTTTATTTTATAAATTTTGCGTAATTCCTTACTTATACCATAAGCATATCTTTCAGTTCCTCCTGGAAAAATAATTTTTCCGTCTTCTTCATGACAAAAATATTGACTAACTATAAGTACTTTTTTCATAGATTTTAGAATTAATTTAAAGTTTAATAATTTATTCTATTTTTTTTCAAATAATTTCTTTTTAATGAATCTTATTATTTTAAAAGGGTTTTTTGCAATTTTTATTAATTTTCTTTTTCTTTTTTCTTTTTCAAATTCAAGATAAAGTGAATATAATTCTTCTTTTGTAATATTAGATGCCATATGAATATTATATTGATGGGATTTTGAATAATCAATGTCTAAATTTTTCCAGTTAAAATTGCTTATTTTTTTAGATATTAATTTTTTTTTTATGGCATAATCCCACACTGGAGTTCCTGGAAATGGAGTTAAAGTGTAGACTTCAAAGTCATCCAGCTTGCTTTTTTTAATAAAATTCAAAGTTTCCATTATAGTCTCTTTTGTATCAAGGGGTGTGCCTATAACAAAAGATGCAGAGCAATACATTCCATATTTTTTTATTGTTTCAACAGCGTTAAAATTATGTGCAACATTTACGGAATCTCCTTTCAAATAATTTAATATTTTAGGTGAGCCTGACTCTAATCCCATACTTACTGATTTGACATTCATTTTTTTAAGAAGGCTGCATATTGCATCATCAACCAGATTAGCTCTTGCTCGTACATGAAATTCAACAGTGCCTGTAATTTTTTCTTTTTCCAATAATTTGACTAATTCTTTTACTCTTTGCTTGTTTGCAATAAACAAATCATCCCAAAATGAAATTTTCTTTACATGATACTTGTTAATTAACTCTTTAATTTCATTAAAAACATATTTGGCTGAGTGAAATCTTACTTTCTCCCATAATCTTGATGATGCGCAAAAAACGCATTTATAAGGGCATCCTCTTGAAGAAAACATGTAAGCTTCATCAGAATCTATTTTAAATAAGCTTCTGTCTGGCAAAGGTATAATATCAATATTTGGCATCAATTCTCTTTTTTTTGTAAATTTAAGATTATTATTCCAATATCCTATTCCTTTGATTTTTGCCAAACCTGATATTGTGAATTTTTGGTTTTTCAAATATAACTTTATAAGTTCAAGAAAAGTTTCCTCTCCTTCCCCTATTACTCCAATGTCAATATTTTTATCCAATGAGGAAGGGCATAATGAAATATGACTCCCTCCTATTAAAACATATTTTATGCCAATTTTTTTTGAAAATTTTGCAATTTTTTTTGCATATTCATAATTTTGAGAAACGCAGGTTATTCCTAAAATATCAGGCTTTAAGTTTTTAATATTTTCCTCAAAATTTCCACTAATCATGCTGAATTCTATTTTATCACTGTCTTTGAGATATTTTTTAATATAAGAAACGAGATATGCAGGACCCAAAGGGGGGTATAATTTTTCAGTAGCTCTCTGAGGATTAACCATATTAAGGAATAAAAATTTTATTTTATCTTTCATCAGTTTTCCTATTATTTTTAATTTAATAAATATTACTATCTATAATTTCTTTAAAATTTCCTCTGATTTTTCTGCATCTTCCCAATTTCCTATGTCAAAACTTTCTCCTTTTAAAGTATGTATTCTTATTTTTTTTCCATCCTTCATAGCTAAAATAATTGAGTCAGTTATCTGGTATTCATTCTTTGCTCCAGGAGGAGTTTTTTCAATATAATCAAAAATTTCTTTTTTAAAAAAATAAATAGGAGAGACGCATAAATACTTTCCATTTTCTGTTTTAAAGGATTTAGCCTGTTCTATTGTTGGTTTTTCAATAGCATCAATTAAGTATCCATTTTTGTCCACTTTTAATATTCCATATTTTGTTGGATCATCAACCTCTTTTGCTAGCACTATTGCAAAAGGTTTTTCGTCATTAAATTCTTTTATTGCTTCTTTTATTTCGCTTTTTGGGTGAATAAAAGAATCTCCTGCATGCACTAAAAAATCTTCATTTATAAATTGTTTTGCTTGGTAAATCGCGTGGGCTAATCCTTTTCTTTCTTCTTGAAATAAATAAGCTACTTTAAGATTTCCTTTATTTTGCATATTGCCATCTCCAACATGGTCAATTATTGCTCCTTTATGAGAACCAACAACAACAAAGACTTTGTCAATATTTGCATAATTATGAAGCGTTTCAATTACATGGTCTATTACTGCTTTTCTTTGAATGTGAAATAATTCTTTAGGCATTGCTCTTGTAAAAGGCATCATTCTTGTGCCTGAGCCTGCAGCAGGTATTAATCCTATCATCTTTTAATCTCTTCTATAAATTTTTTTAATCCATTTTCAAATGAATATTCTGGCTCCCAATTAAGGATTTTTTTTGCTTTTGAAATATTTGGAACTCTTCTTACAGGGTCATCTTTTGGCAAATCTGAATAAATTATTTTTGAATTCGAACCGGTTAATTTTATTATTAAATTAGCTAATTCAATCATGGTATGTTCTTCTATATTGCCTATATTAATTATTTCGCCTTTCAAATCTTTTTTTGTTGCAAAGGAATAAATTCCTCTTATTAAATCATCAACGTAGCAGAAGCATCTTGTTTGCATTCCTTTACCATAAATAGTAATTGGATTATTATTTATTGCCTGGTTTATAAAATTTGTTACAACTCTTCCATCATCAAATTTCATTTTTGGGCCGTAAGTATTAAATATTCTTACAATTCTTACATCTACGCCGAATTTGTTTAAAAATTCATAGCAGTAAGTTTCTCCCATTCTCTTGCTTTCATCATAGCAGCTTCTTGGTCCGAAACTATTAACATATCCTAAATAAGATTCTGGAGTGGGTATTATTTGGGCTT
>JAQVLH010000063.1 GCA_028704265.1 Candidatus Nanoarchaeia archaeon | reverse complement strand
TAATTTAAATTAAGCGAAGAATGATTTATACCTATAGTATGACCTAAAATTAGATTTTCTTTTTCAAGTTTTTTTATTTTTGAATAAATAGTGTTTGTAGATACATTTAATTTTTTTGCAATAAATAATATGTTTTCTCTAGAGTTATTAGATAATATTTTTAAAATACCTTTTTCAACAACATCAACAGAATAATTGTCAGCTAATATAGAAAAAATTCTAGAAAAATCTTTCTTTTCATAATTTATATCTTCTATTAAAAAGTCTCTTGGGAAAATTTCCCCATATTCAAAAATAGTTGTTTCTTTATCATAAATAAATTTACCATATTTTGAATAAAATTCGTTCCAAAAAATAGAAAAATCTTTAAAATCATTTCCAAAAAAGATAATATTTAAATCCCAATTTCCTATTACTTTGTAAAGCCAACCAATTTTTTTATTTTTTAATAGATAGTTAATAATTTCCTTTTCTTTTAAAATACTTATATCTGTAAAACTAATGTATGTTTTAACTATAAAAGAACCAATTTTAAAAATAGATACATTTGTAGTAAAATTTCTTATAATCTTTAGATCAATCATCTTTTTTATTCTATAATTTACAACCTCTCTACTTAATTTTAATCTTTTTGCAATACTTTTTATAGGTTGTCTTGAATTATAGTCAAGTTCATAAAGTATCTTTCTATCTACACTATCTAACATATTTACTTAATGATTAAAAAGGTTTAAAAAAGTTATTGTTTTGTAAAAAAAATCATTAAAAAATATTATTAACATTAAAAAACACTAATTAAATATTAACTTAAAATAATTAAAAGGTGATTTTATGAAACAAATAGGAATTTTAATAGCGGGAATTGTTTTAGTTATTGCAATCGTAATTGGAATCTCTGCAACAGGTTTTTTAACCTTAAATCAAGAAAAAGAAGATATAGATTTAGGCATTTTACTTCCTCTATCAGGAGATGCAGGCGCATATGGAGAAGAAATGAAATATATATTTGATTATACTATTAAAGAAATAAACAATAAAGATGGAATAAATAATCAAAAAATAAAAGCGATATATGAAGATACTAAATGTGATGGAAAAGAAGCGGTTAATGCACTTAATAAATTAATAAATATAAACAACATAAAGGTTACAACTGGTTGGATGTGTAGCGGAGCTGTATTATCAGCAAGCCACATAGCTGAAAATAACAAAATAATCATATTATCTTCAGGAGCTGGAAGCCCAGAAGTAAGTTTTGCAGGAGAATATACTTTTAGAAATTTTCCATCAGCAGATCTTGCAGGAAAAAAGCTTTCAGAAGTTGCAATAAACAATAATCATAATAAAATTTCAATCATTTCAGAAAATACAGATTATGCAATAGGGTTTTATAAAAAGTTTAAAGAAGAATTTGAAGGAAAAAAAGGAAAAATTACAAGCTACAACACATTTGAATCAGAAGAAAAAGATTTCAAAACTATGCTTTTAAAGATTAACACTCAAGATACTGATGCTTTATTTATTAGTGTGCAAACAGTAGTATCCTTATCTAATATTTTAAAAAATATAAGAGAACTAAATATTAAAAAACCAATATATTTTACAGAACATATTACTGAAGAAGTATTAGAAAATTTTAAAGAAATAATAGAAGGAGGTATTTTTGTAGAAGCTGAACTTGAAAGAACAGAAGAATTTATAAATCTTAAAAGAAATATTGAAGAAGAATATAATTTTGAATTTAAAGAACTTCCAGAATATTATATAGCTTCAAGCTATGATGCAGTATATATTTTAAAAGAAGTTATTGAAAAGTGTAAAGGTGTAAATACAGAATGTATTAAAGATGAATTATATTCAATAAAAAATAGAAAAGGTATGACAGGAAATATTTCTATGAATCAATATGGAGATGTCGATGTTGATTTTACCATAAAAGTTATTAGAGATGGAAAAATAGAAAATTTAAATTAACATCTTTTTTTCTTCTTTTTTTACCTTCCACCAAAATAAACTTCCTTTATTCTTTTATCTTTTAAAATAGATTTATCTCCCTTTAAAGCAACCTTTCCATCCTCTAAAACATAAATAACATCTGAAATCTCTGAAGCTTGCTTTGCATTCTGTTCAACAATAATAATTGAGATGCCATCTTTGTTAATCTCTTTTATGGTTTTAAAAATTTCTTTTTGTGTTTTAGGGTCAAGGCCTAAAGAAGGTTCATCTAAAAGTAAAAGAGAAGGTTCATGTAAAAGAGATCTTGCAATTGAAAGGATCTGTTGTTGACCACCTGAAAGAGAGTATGCAAGTTTTTCTTTCTTTTCTTTTAGAATAGGAAATTTATTATAAATATCTTCTATTTTCTTTTTAACATATTTTTTATCTTTAAAAATATAAAGACCCATTTCTAAATTTTCATTAACTGTTAGATCAGGGAAGATATGTCTTCCTTGAGGAGAATAACTTATTCCTTCTAGGATTAAATCATAGGTTGGAAGATGAGAAATTGAGTTTCCTTTAAAAAGAATCTCTCCTGAGTATACATCACAGATGTTAAAGATAGATTTTAGAAGGGTTGATTTTCCTGCACCATTAGGGCCAATTATTGAAACAATCTGTCCAGGTTTTATTGCAAAATCAATACCTTTTAGTATTTTTAATTTTCCATAACCTGCGTGTAAGTCTTTTATTTTAAGCATAATTAATCCAATTCCTTAATAAAATCTAAAATAATCTTTGCTAATTTTTTATGAGCTTTTATACCTAAGTGAACCCAATCTGCTTTATCAACCTTAACTTTGTTTGTAGGGTTAAGATAA
The DNA here is from genome assembly GCA_028704265.1 of Candidatus Nanoarchaeia archaeon. Taxonomy (GTDB): domain Archaea; phylum Nanobdellota; class Nanobdellia; order Tiddalikarchaeales; family Tiddalikarchaeaceae; genus JAQTTT01. The sequence goes on along the minus strand of JAQVLH010000063.1, from coordinate 3,605 downwards.
AAAATACCTTCTTCTTCTGAAATATTTTTATAAATATCAATTAATTCTTTTCCTTTCTTTTCTCCACCTTTAAAAAGATTTGAAGCAAATTCTTGTTTTTCATTAACAATAGGTGGGACTATAAGAAGTATTTTTGGTGTCTCTGGAAAATCTTTTAATTTTCTATAATTTTTTATAATCTTTATTAAAGATTTGATTGCATCTCCAATCTCTTCTGGAGTTTTATTAATTAATGGTTTTGTATCTGTTGTTCCTAACATTATTATAACTAAATCTAGAGGTAGGTTTTCTTCTAAGATTAAAGGAAGAGAAGTAGTCCCATTTCTTCCTGGAAAATCTGGTCTAGGATCATCAAAACCTGTTGTTCTTGCTCCTAAGCCATTTTCTATTATTTCATATTGTTTTAGTTTCTTTTTAAGGATTGAAGGCCATCTTTCTGAGATATACCTTTGACTACCCATACTTCCTGGAACCCATCCCCAAGTATTTGAATCTCCAAAACATAATATTCTTTTTTTCATAAATTACCATAAATCTATATTTAAAAAATTCAATTAATAATTTCTATAACATCATTTTCAGCATCAATAATTTGTTTTATTGCAAATTTTATATTTTTAACATCTCCGTTTTCATCAAAACTATACTTACCAATAACACCATTATATTCTTCAAGATTATAAAGATAATCTTTAATACAATCAGTATCAATATCTTTGCAATATTCAATCGCATCTTTTATAATGTAGACAGCATCATATTCAGCACCAACAAAATAATCCATTGCTGGTCTTCCAAATCTTTCATTATATTTGTTTAAAAATTCCATTCCTTTTTCTGTATCTACAATAGGTGCATCAACAAACTTTAAATTGTTTATTGCAAGTCCACCATTAACTAAAGCTTCAGAACCATTCATTTGAGCATTACCATAATAAGGGAGTTTAATATTTAATTCATGTGCTTGTTTTACAGCAAATCCACCCGAACTTCCTGTTTGAGGTAAAAACAATAAAGAATCAACATTTGAATTTTTAATTTTTGTTAATTGTGTTTTAAAATCTAAAGAATCTGAGTTATATTTTTCAATAATTACAACACTTCCACCTAATTTTTCAAAACTATCTTTAAAAACATTTAAAATACTTAAAGCATAATCTGTATTTTCAACTAAAATTGCTACTTTTCTATAACCATCATTATATAAAAGCTCTGATGTTGCAACACCTAAAACATCTTCTGAAGGATAATTTCTAAAAACATAATCTCCTAAACTACTTATTTCAGGACTTGAAGCTCCAGACGAAAATAAAATAACTTTATTTTCTTCTGTAATTGGAATAGCACCTAAAGTTTCAGAAGATGCAGTTCCTCCAAATATAATTTTTATGTTATTTATTTCTATTAATTTTCTTGCAGATGACAAAGCATCTAAACTATTACATTTTCCATCTTCAAAAATTAATTTTAATTGTTTACCTAATATCCCACCTGTTTGATTAATTTCTTCTAAAGCTAAGGTTTTTGCATTTACAACATTTTCTCCATAAACACTACAATCTCCAGATAAAGGTGTTAACACACCCATAATTATAGTTTCTTCTTTAACTGTTTTATTTGAAATGAATATAAATAATAAAACAACTATTAAAATTACTATTCCTGCTATTAAAAAAATATTTTTCTTTTTCATAAATTATCAATCCCTAAATTTTTAAGTTCTTGAATAAACTGATTAAAGTCAGTATATAATATTGCATTAAAACCAAGATGCTTTAAATTATCTATATTTGTTTGATTATCGTCAGAAATAACTATCTGGCTTGGTTTTAAGTTAGAAAGACTACAAAGTCTATTAAATATTTCTTTGTTTGGTTTTATTACCTTCTCTTTATAAGATAATACCACATAATCAAAATCTTTTAAAAAATTAAATTTATTGTTTAATATATTTATTCTGTCTTCAAAATTATTAGTGCATGCTCCAATTAAATATCCTTTTGATTTTAAATCATTTATAAGATTTAAAGCCTCTTTATTTACTATATATCCACTAACAAGTAAATCTAGTAATTCTTCTCTTGTAGCATTAATATTCCATTCTTTTATTGCAAAATCCCAAAAATCTTTAGAAGATATTTCTCCTTTTTTTACTTTTGACATCATATCTGAAGAAAAATAAACTTTAATTATCTCTTCTAAAGATAAATTATATTTTTCTTGTAAGTTTTTTTTAAAGTTTGAATGTCCATCAAGAAAATAGACCCCGTCTAAGTCAAATACTATCATTTTTATATTATTCATAATAAATCTTTTTTATCAATTAATTTAAATTTATATAAATCTTTCTTTAATTGTTTTATATTTTTATATAATATACTTTTTATGCCAACTGACTCTGCAGCAATTATATTTTCTATTTGATTGTCAATAAATATAGTCTTATTAATATCAATTTTAGAATCTTTTATAACATATTTAAAAATATCTTTATTAGGCTTTGCCATGTTTAAGTAAGCTGAACAATATACTTTTTTAAATAAACTATTTAATTTAAACTTTTTTATTTTTAGATCAATACCGGTTCTTGATTCGTTTGCAAGAGCAAATAAAGTAAAACTCTTTTTTAACTTATTTGCAAATAAAAACATATCTTTATCTTTTATAATTTTAGATTCATATTTTTTAATAACTTTTGATAAAGAAAAATCAGTTTTAATTAATGGTTTAAAATCTTTCCAAAAGTTGGATAAATCTTCATTACCGTATTTCATATTATGCCAATGACTAATCCATAATTTTTTAGCATCATTATATTTAACACCAGATAATTTTAAAACCTCTGAAAAATCACATAACTTTTTTTTAGAATATATGGTGGCATCAGAAACTAAGACCCCTCCTAAATCAAATATTATTGTGTCTATTTTCATATTATCACATTAAAAAAAGCTAATCACCTAAATAAGCCTCTAAAACCTTTTTGTTGTTTTTAATATCTTTTGGAGAACCTTTTGCTATAACCTTTCCTTTCTCAAGAACAATAATCTCATCACATACCTTAAATGTAAAAAACATATCATGCTCTATTAAAAGAATTGTTTCTCCTTGTTTTTTTAAAAGTTTTAAAATATCCATAATTTCATTTCTAACATTAGGGTGAACACCAGCAACAGGTTCATCTAAAATTAATAATTTATGTTTTTTTAAAATTGCTCTTGAAAGTTCAACTAATCTTTTTTGACCAAAAGATAGTTCTTCACATTTTTGATCTCTTACATGAGTTATTTTAAATAATTTTAAGATATCTTCAACTTTTTCTTCTTGTTCTTTTGTAAGAGAAGGAGAATTTATTAAAGATTTAAAAAATAAAGTATTATCTTCTTGAAGAGATACTTTTAGATTTTCATAAACAGTTAAGTTATTAAAAAGTCTTGATTTTTGAAAAACTCTTGAAAGGCCAAGATTTGCTATTTTTTCTGGAGAATAGTTTGAGATATCTTCTCCTTGAAAATATATACTACCTTGGTCTTCTTTTTCAAAACCAGAGATAAGGTTATAGAGAGTTGATTTACCAGCACCGTTTGGACCTATAAGCCCTGTTA
>JAQVLH010000062.1 GCA_028704265.1 Candidatus Nanoarchaeia archaeon | reverse complement strand
GAAAAACTGTGCAAGCTTCAAGTCCTGCTAATCTTAATACTGAAAATAGCGGATTTGTTTATGTGTGTAGTGAATATGAAATTAATTGCACTAATACTTGGTTTAATGAGGTTAATAATTTTAATGAATATACAAAATGCGGTTGCTGCGGTGATGATTTAAATGAATATTTCTATAATGGAACAATAGGGTCAACAAATAATTTCTGTTTTAACAGTGTTGTTGTTAATGAAGAAATTGATAATAGCTCAGATATTTGTTTGTTTTATAATTACACTTGGTTTAATAATTCTCAAAATTTTATAAGGACAACTTATTCAATGTCACCAAATCCCACAGAATTGTCTTCAGGGGATGTGGATTCAGATGATGATAATGACGTTGTTATTTCAGGGATTAATTCTTGGCTGTATATTTACAAAAATTATGGCAATGACACTTTCTATTCACAAGCTTATAGTAAATATGTCCATGCAATTCACCATTTATCTGATTTAGATAGTGATGGTGATATGGATATTGCTGTAGTGAGAGGAAGCACATATAAGGATTTATTTTTTCTTCAAAATGATGGAAATGGAAATTATGTGGAAATAAATTCAACTACAGTAGAAGGCAGCCCCTTAAATATTAAATGTGCAGACATTGATTCTGATGGCGATAAAGACGCAATTATGATATCTTATTATTATTTTTCTATACATGAAAATGTAAATAATGGGTTTTTGTCAAATAAAACTTATTTTTATGATTATGGAGGACAAATTAATTCATTAGGGCTTGGTGATGTAAATGAAGATGGGTATATCGATTTAATGATTGGAAGGTGGAATCAAATTATTATTTATTATAATAATGGAAGCGGAAACTTTGATACAAATATGACTATTAATACTTATTCATTATTAGGTTCAACTCATAATTTTCATGACATATATTTTTATGACATTGATAAAGATTCTTATAATGATATTTTATTGCCTTTATATAATTCTGCAGGCTTATTTATTTTATATAATAATGGTTCAGGCTATTTTTCAGATATTTTTTATTATTCTTTGCCGACAACTTTGGATGATTTGGCTATTGGAGATATTGATTCTGATGGTTATGATGATGTTTCATTAACTGGTTCGGGCTGGCCAGGATTTATTTATATTATGAAAAATAATGGAACAGGAAGAAATTTTTCATTATATAATACTTTAATTACTGGAAATTCTCCTAGGGATATTAAAATATTAGACTTTGACAATACCACTACTTTAGATATTGTTAATGCTAATGCAGGTTCGGGTTATAGTGGTTTTAATTATTTTTCTAATGTAATAACTTTAGGAAGTGGAAAATACTGTTGCGGAGATGATGGAGTATTAGATAATTTTACTAATGGCACTCATTCATGTTGCAATGGGGATTTTAGATTAGGTAGCTGTTGATTAAATTTTTAAATAATCTAATAATAGTTAACATTTAATGAAATCTATCACTCCAGTAATTAGTGTTATATTATTAATCATGTTAACTATTGCTACTAGTGCGGCTGCTTTCTTTTTTATTAATTCAAGCGTTACTGACTTGGAAGCTCAAGGTAATTTAGAATCCTTTCCAGGCTCTGATAATTCCAGATTAAATTTAGTAAGCATTACAGGTTCTAAAGCAATTGTCAGAAATGATGGTACAACTCCTGTTACTGAGGTTGTAATGTTTGTTAATGGAGAATTACTAAATTATACTCTTAGCACCCCTATTCAGCCAGGAGAATTAAAAGAAATCATATTCAATGCAAGGGAAGTTGGAGAGGATTTGGAAATTAAAGTAATATATAATACTGGAAAAACTGTTGAAGAAACAAGTCCTGCAAGCAAAAATATTGAAAGTTCAGGTTTTATAATTAATCCAATAGGATTAAATGACCCTTTTCTTGATCCGTCAATATTTTTTTCAACATGGTATACTGACCAGTTAACGCTTCCTCTTCCTTATGGGGGAATATATAATTTTACTGTTAATTGGGGAGATGGAAGCAGCGGAGAAGTTACTTCATATAATGACCCTGATGCATCCCATACTTATTCGCAACTTGGAGAATACAATATTTCAATAAATGGTACAATAGAAGGATTCAGATTTTATGTTATGCATTCTGACAGGTTTGAAATCCTTAATATTAGGCAGTGGGGAAATTTAAAATTAGGAGATTTAGGGTATTATTTTTATGGATGCAAAAATTTAACAATTTCGGCAACAGATTTACTTAATACAACAGGTATGACTAATATGATTCATGCATTTGCTCAAACAAATATTAGTTCAGTTCCAAATATAGAAAATTGGGATATGTCTAAAGTGACAAGTTTTTCAGCAATGTTTTATGAGGCAATATATTTTAATGACAACATAAATGAATGGGATACTTCAAGCGCAACAGATATGAGCTGGCTGTTCTGCAGAGATTATGCATTTAATCAGCCACTTAATAATTGGAATACTTCAAGTGTTACTAATATGAGAAATATGTTTGCAAGTGTATCAAGATTTAACTATGATATTACTAATTGGGATGTTTCAAAAGTAGGAAGTATGTTTTATATGTTTGATGGTGCCTCTAGCTTTAATCAAAATATTGGATTATGGAATGTTTCAAGTGTTTCAACAATGTATAATATGAAAACTTTTAATACTTATACGACTCCTATTTATGATCAGATACTTGAAGGCTGGTCTTCTTTGCCATATTTGCAATATGATGTGCCTATGCATGCAGGATATACTACAAAATATTGTAATATTACTGCACATAATATTCTTGCAAATGATTATAGGTGGGTAATATCAGATGGCGGGTATGCTGGTGATGAAATATGCTTAGAGAGTTAATTAATAATTTTTATTATTTTTAAAAATAGCAAAGCATTAAAAAAGAGTTAATTGTTAAATAAATATTATGGGACTCTTGCCGTTTGAGAAGGAAAAAGATGAAATTGTTGAAAGATATAAATCTATTACTAATATTAATTATGGCAAAGAGCCAAATAAGAGAACTATTAAGGAATTAATAGATTACGGATTTATTAATTTAGACAAACCTAGTGGTCCAACTAGCCATGAAGTTGCTGATTTTACTAAAAAAATATTAAAATTAAACGCTGCAGGCCATGGAGGAACTCTTGACCCTAGAGTAACTGGGGTTTTGCCAATTGGGTTAAATAAAGCTACTAGGATTTTAGAAGTATTTTTGCTTGGAGGAAAAGAATACGTGTGCGAGATGAGTGTTCATTCTGAGGTTAGTAAAAAAGTTTTAATGGAAGCATTTGCAAAATTTACAGGAGTTATTAGGCAATTGCCTCCAATTAAAAGTAATGTAAAAAGGCAATGGAGGAATAGAGAAATTTATTATATTGATGTATTAGAAATTTATCCAAGGAAAGTTTTATTTAAAGTTGGATGCGAAGCAGGAACTTATATTAGAAAATTATGCACTGATTTAGGTGAATATATGGGTACTAAAGCTCACATGCAGGATTTAAGAAGAACTAAAGCCAGCTGCTTTAATGAAGAAAACAGCCATTCATTGCATGAATTGCAGGAAGCTAAAAAGTTATATGATGAAAAGGGTGATGAATCATTATTAAGGCAAATAATATTGCCAGTTGAAGCAGCAGTAGGGCATTTAAAAAAAATAATAATAAGTGATGGAGCAACACCAGCATTGCTTAATGGTTCGCCATTAATGCTTCCTGGTTTAGTTAAATTATCTAAGAATATAAAGAAGGATGACGTTTTGGCAATTTTCACTCTTAAAAATGAATTAGTAGGGTTAGGCATTGCATTAATGACTACTGAAGAGATGATCAAAGAGAGTAAAGGCATATGTGTTAAATTAAAAAAAATAATAATGCCAATGGAAACCTATAAGAGGGAATAAAAAATGGAGCATTATTATACAAGAAATCCAACAAGTCCATTAAAATTCTATGAAATTAAAAAAAAAATAAGGGGAAATGATTTTAAATTTCACACAAGCACCGGAGTATTCTGTCCAAAAAAAGTTGACTGCGCAACTAAACTTTTAGCAGAAAACATGATATTAATTAAAGGCCAAGAATTTTTAGACCTAGGAAGTGGCTATGGAGTAATTGGAATAGTTGCATCCAAATTAGGGGCAAAAGTTTCAATGAGTGAAATAAATTTAAGGGCATTAATGCTAATAAGGAAGAATGTTAAAGAGAATCGTGTTATTGCAGAAATTATTGATAGCAATGGTTTTGAAAAAATAACTAAATCTTATGATAATATTGCTTTAAATCCTCCAATAAGTGCAGGAATGAAACTATGCCAAGAACTAATAAAAGAGTCATTTAATCATTTGAACAAAGATGGAATTTTGCAGGTTGTTGCCAGACATAATAAAGGAGGAAGCAGATTGCAAGATTACATGAAAGAAATATTTAACAATACTGAAGTAATTGCTAAACAAGGAGGATTCAAGATTTATGTCAGCAAAAAAGTTTGATGAAGAATTATTAAAAATTTTAGCCTGCCCTTTATGCAAATCCAGCTTAAAATTAGGGGAAAAATCTTTAATTTGCACTAAATGCAGCAAAAAATATGCCATAAAACACGGAATTCCAATACTATTAGTTGAAAATCAATAATTTTATAAATAAAAAAATATGCCCAATAACTCATAAATGATTAAAAAATTCCTGCTTTTTACTGTATTTTTATTAGCGCTAAATTATGGATTTAGTGTAGCAACATTCGGATATGATAATTCTAATGGATATGTAAATTTATCAAATGGCAGTCCTGCAAACAATATTAATATTAGTCTTAATTGCTTAACTGAATATAATAATACAATTTATTATAATACAACCAATATTAATGGATATTATTCATTTTCAGGAATTAGGGATGAATATGATGGAGCTTCAACTTATTTAATATGCTATATAAATTCAACAGAATTAGGAGTATTTAATACAACTTTAAATTATTTTACAAACACAACTCCAATTACTAATGGCAATACTATAATTAATTTAGGGAATGAAATTAATTTTACTTATAATACTTTAAAATCCGAATATTTTGATTTTTCAAATCTCACTGGAAAAGTAATATCTTTAGATAAAGAGGGAGTAAAAAATCAGACAGTAACGTTAAAATGCCCTAATCAAGAAACTATTGCAATAACCAATGAATTAGGATATTATGATTTTTCAGGAACATCATTTACTCATTCATGTGAAAGTGATTCATGTAATTTAATATGCAATGCAAGTATAATTGGTAATATAAGTTCATTTACAATAAATCCTTATGATAATTCAACTGCAATAAAAGAAATTAATTTAACTTATAATAATAATGTAAAAGTTAATGGGAATTTTGATCCAGTTAATGGAACTTATGGCAACAGAACTTATTTTTCTTATAATATAAGCACATTCAAAAATGATAATCCACTTGCAAAAATTAATTTTTGCGGATATTACTTCAATGAATCCAAATCATTTAACCAAACAGAAATGATTTCTTTTAACAATACTTCAATTGATAATTCAACTTATTATGCAAACTTGTCAATCCAAGAATCAGGACAGCATGATTATTATGTACTATGTAATACTTCATTGACAACTGAAACGATTCCTAAAATAGTTTCTTATAATTTTAGCATTAATGGGGTTGACATTAAGATAAATTCTCCAAAAAATGACAGCGTTTTTTCAAAAAATTCAATTTTTAATATTACTTTAGACCTTCCTGCAATTAATTGTAAATATTCAATTAATCAAAACCAGCTTATTTTAATGACAAATAGCAGCATGACTCAATTTTTTTCAAATCAAACAGGATTGAATAACGGAAACAACACTATTACTTTTTATTGCACTGATTATTTTAATATAATAACTAATAAATCAATAAATTTTATAGCAGATATAAATGCTCCTCAAGAAGTTGGAGATTCTTTTACAGCAGCAGGAACTACAACTGGAAATGTTTTACTTACTTGGAATTCAGTATCTGATGCAGTATATTACTATATTTATAGGGCGAAATCAGGAGCAGGGCCAATTTCTTTTAGTTTTTATGCAAATGTTTCATCAACTAATTATAAGGATTTAAATGTAAAATTAGGGGATAATTATTATTATATGATTACTGCAATTGATGCTTACGGCAATGAAGGTTCAGGTTCTTATAGTCAGGGAGTTTATGTTAAAAGCTTAAAAGAGGTTGAAGATGAAAACAAGAAATTGTATTATGAATCAATTGTTTTAAAGAATCAAACACTTAAAGCTGAAAATGAATTAAAAGAAAAAAATGAAATATTTGCTCAAATGGCATTGCTGCAAAAAGATTTAAATTATTTTCAAGAATTTTCTAATGTGTTATCTACTTCTGATATTGAAATAATAAATAATATTAAATATTTAATGAATAATTATGAAAGCAAGAATTTGAATGAATTAAAATCAGCGAAGTATCAGATAAACTATAATCTTAATACTTATTTAAAAAATTATAAAAAATCAAGC
>JAQVLH010000061.1 GCA_028704265.1 Candidatus Nanoarchaeia archaeon | reverse complement strand
TCCTCCGGTTCCCATTGCTGAACTTAAGCCACCCATTGAAAAAGCTCCGCTAGTAGTTATTGGAACTAAAACTTTGAATAGTATTATAATTATTCCAATGAATACAAGCTGAATCATATAAATAATGCTTACTTGCTGCATCATCTGATTTTCTTGATCTTTTTGAACATTTTGAAGAAGAAGAGTTGAATCTGCAACGCTGTTCATAATTGGACTAATGTCTCCTCCGCTTTTAAAAGCCTGAAGAAGGATTGCGAAACCTCTTGAAATATAAACTGAATTCTTAAGCCTTTTCATTACATCCTCTATTGATTTTTCAAAACTTACTCCCCAACTCATTTGATTGCTTAATTTTCTTACCTCTACATTAAAAGCTCTGTAATCGTTTTTTGAAACTGTTCTTACAGAATCAGAAATGCTAAGTCCTGCTTTCAGGTTGTCAGCTAAATCTTTCAAAAACATTGGAAACTGCTCTTCCATTATTGTAATCTTTGAATTAACAGAATATTCATAAAAAGAAAAAGGGAAAAGCATTACTGAAATAATTAAAACCCCTAAATATGCTGCACTTATTGCCTGAAATTGGAATAATATGAAATATCCAAGAACTAATAAAGTGCTAATTGCTGCACTTGCAACTAATATCCATTCTTTAGTAGTTATTTGATTTCGAGTTTTAGCCATTTTTTTATACCTCTGTTGGACTTATTGTTTTAAGGAACAATATGAAAGCTATTGTTACAAAAGGAACAAGCAAGGCAACAAATCCTATTTGAAGCGTTTGAATATCCGCCATTACTCCTCCAACCATACTCATTATTGTTGATAAAACGATTACAAAAATAGTTCCAACAATTACAACAGTAATATACATTTCCATGAATAATCCCATACTGCCAATATACTCTTCAAGCCTTCTTTTGAACACATTAACAAAGGTCTTGCTTTTTTCGTTTAGATAATTATTCAAGTCTCCTCCAGATATAATTGTTGCCCTAGTTCCCCATAATAGCTCGCTTAGATTATTGCTAGGAACTAATTCTGCATGTTTTGCTAAACTATCAGGCAAACTGTATCCAAATAATTCAACCTCATCAGTTATTTTTTGCGAAACCTTTGCTATTTCACCAAACTCTTTGAATTCACTCATTATTTTGAAAATAAGGAAAGCTGGAGTTCCGGTATTAGCTAATGTTGCCATGTATAAGGCTGCAAAATGAAGGCCGTTATCAATTTTTTTAGCTCTTTCAGCAACCATGTTTGATGGACTTAAATAAAAATATGCAAAAACTGCTGCTGCTGAAATAATTGCAGCCATTATTCCTGACCCTATTCCAAATAATATATTTTTAGTTAAAATTGATACGAAAAAAGTTGCAAGAACTAAAAGCAAGGGGGAAATGATTACGATTACTAAAATTATTTTACTAAAATATTCCTCTATTGTCACTCTCATTCCGGATTTATGCAAATCATCCCTTATTTCTTTTAAAACAGATTTTGCATGTTTTTTTGCAAAAGGCCTAAAAATCCTGTAAGCAAATAATCCAAAATCTTCTTCATCAGACATAATTAATAATTAATACTTTGATTTTTTTAAAGGGTTTCTAAATTTGATATTATTTCGTTTTTTTGCGATAAAAAATTAAAGCTTATTCAAAAATTAATAATTAGCATGGTATTAAATGATATTTTATCAAAAAATGAAATGCGAATATCTGAAAATTATTTGCAAAAAAATGAAACGCGTAATTTACTAACTGAAAAGTTTGACAAGAAATATGAAGCTATTGCGCCTTTTGCTTATTATTTTTTTAAAATGAGCAACGCATTAACAATTAACGGCTATGATAATATAGAAGAAGTGAAAGATTCTTCTTGTGTTATAGTAGCTAATCATACTTCAAGCCTTGACCCTATGTATATAATTGCTGCACTAAAAGATTACGGAAAAATCAGATGGCTTAGCAAGAAAGAAAATTTTGAAAAAAAATTATTCAAATATTTTTTAGACATTGGGCAGGTTATTCCTTTAAGTGAAACAAGAGGATTGAATGATTATGTTATTCAAAGAGTTGATGAAGTTTTTGAAAAAAAAGAAAAACTGGCATTATTTCCAGAAGGAACTAGAAGCCAGTCAGGAGATGGAATATTGGGTGATTTTAAGCTTGGGGCTGTTAAATTTTGCGTAGAATATAATGTTCCTTACGTTCCAGTTGCAATAGTTGGCAAAAAAATTAAGCCTTTTAGGGGAAAAGTCACTATTAATATTGGAAAGCCAGTTTACTTGGACACTTCAAAAGAAATTAATTATGTATCAGCAGCTATGGAAATGAGAGAAAGAATAATTGCATTAAAAGAAGGAAATTTGGATTATGCTCCAAAGCAGTTAGCTTGAGAAAAAAATATTTTCGCCTTTAATCAATAATTAAACCCTTGTTTACTTGATTTTAGCCCTTTTATAATTAGTGGCAAATTTGTGTTGCTCTTAAAGGCGAAATATTTATAATTTTTTTAAAGAATTTAAAATTTCTTCCTTGCTTTTTTTTGACCAAATTATTGACAAATTATTCGATTTAGCTAACCTTTTAGCAATCCATGAAAGTTTTAATTTTTCGCTTTGGAATAATAAAATTTTTTTTGAATCATTATTAGATTTTCCTAAAAGAAAATTAATAAGTATTACTGGAAAATTTCCGCTTTTTACATTTAAAAAAACAAACAATGTGTCTTTTTTTTCAATTGAATTTAATAACTTATAACTTGGCTGATTTGTTAATAATTTTGAAGCATTATCTACAAAAAAAACGCAATTATTTACTTTTAAATCCTCTTTAGGCATTATTAATTGGCTTGCATTAAATATTTTTAAAAAATCATGATTTGAATAATATTTTTTAAATTCTATTTTTTCAATTAATTCTTCAACAGTTTTTAATTTTAATCTGTTTAAAACATTAGAATATTCCTTGTAATTATTGAGTTTTGCTATTTTTATTATGGCTAAAGAATAATCTCGTACGAATTTAATTCCAGGATTCTTACATCTTTCATTTTCATAATCACTTATAACGCTTTGTTTAACATTTAATTCATTAGAAACTAAGCCTTGCTTTATTGCAAACATTTCTCTCCATTTTTTCATTACTAATCCATAATTAGGATTAGAAGCTATATCCCCTATGATTATTCTTAATAATTCTTCAGACATGGTGAATAAATGAAAAGCAGTATGTTATTTAAAGCTTTTTTTCGTATAAAAACGTTATTTTAAATTTTCAACAAAGCTTGGATTAGTGTAGAATCTGCTAATATATAATGAAAAAGTTCTGTAATCATTTATATTATGGCTGCTTAAATAATTAAGTAAGAGTATTCTTCTTTTCATATCTAATCTTAAATCTTCTAAGCCAAAACCGCTTTTTTGCTGAATCTTATCTAAGATTACACTTTCAAATGAGTCAAATTTAAAAGTGGCGTTATTCCACCTGAAAGCGCTGTTACTGATTAATTCCTTGTTTTTATAATCATATCCTACTATTTCTACTACTTCTTTTACTTTCCTAATTGACTTTCCCCCTATTTTGAATTTTTCTAAGAATACAATTATATCCAAATTTTCTAGCATAGTTTTTGGCAAATCAATAGGTTTATTTGTAAGTCTGTCTACTACTGCTGGCATGTTATCAGCGTGAATAGTACCTAAAGCTGGATGTCCAGTGTTATGTAATACGATTCCTCCAAATCCGCTTATAAAATTTTGAGCTCCGGGAACACAAATATCATAGACTTTTGCTGAATTCTTTTTTATTTTATTAATTGATTCTATTTTATCTAAATAAAAATCCCCTATTTCATCATTATCTTCTTTTTCATTGCCAGTTATTGGAATTATTTTGCTTAATGGCTTAACATATTTTAAAAATTCTTTTTTATATTTATTTTTTGAAAAAATGATTTCAAAGATTTTTTTATCTTTTCTATAGTTTATTTTTGAAACAATTCCATAAACATTTAATAATAAAGCTAATTTGTTAGCTAAATCCTTGCTTACTGTATAATAAGTAAAATGCTGAGTTCTTAAATTTCCATCCCCTTCATATAAAGCTTCTAAGAAATATCCTATTTTTTCCTTGCTTAATCCAAAAATAAATGAGGGTATTTTTTTGTTCTTAGAACCCTGCCCTATTATTTCTTGCAGCAATTCAAATAATACTTTATTATTTATTAATAATTCCGTGCATGTTCCAAAGCCTTTTGTTTCCCTTTCTTTTATAGTGTCTGAAAAAATGCTTAAGCAAGTTCTCATTCTTTGCAAAACTTCTTTATTTTTATTATATAAGCTTATTGAATTGTTTTTATAAGCAATGTTTAAGCTTCCTTCGCTTGTATAATAGCCTAATAATTTTAATAATTCGGGTGTGATTTTTATTAATGCAGGCATTTGTTTGCTTTTTTTATCAAATTTTACTGTTAAATCTTTTTTATCAAATAATATTTTTGACTCGTTCATTAATTTTTCAAAAGAGTCATATTTTAATGCACTGCAATTAATAGTTCTATAATAATCATTTATTGATTTTACCTTGCATATTTTTCCTGCCGCTTCATAGCCTAATTTATTTACTGCTTTTTTTATTAAATCAGGAGCAAGCACTCTGATGTTTTTCAAAAATGTTAAATCAAAATATTCTAAATCATTATAACCTGATTTTATTACTCTTGGTATAAGAATAGTGTCTGATTTTTTGGCTTCTTTTGCATAAAAAGGAATAATGTTTTTTCCATCATAAGTTAATAATGAATGCTCAGGACTTACTGTTATTTTTCTGCCTTTTTTAGTAATTATTTCATATAAATTATTAACTTTATGTTCAGTCCAAGCATTAACTGGCAAGATTTTGCTTTCAAAACCTTGATAACAATGAGCTTTATGTTTTTTTACATTTTTTAAATCTTTAATAGCTACAAATACTGGATTATTTTTTTCATCAATTAAAAATAATTCTTCATCTCCTGAAATTGAAGCCATTCCCTGGAATAATACGCTTGCTTCTTCACCTCTTACCTCTCCTAGAATAATATAATCAGGCCTTTGTCTTAATCCTGCTTTTAATAAATGAAACATTGTTATTTCTCCATATTGCTTGTTTCCAAACCCTTGCCTTGATGTTTGCGCAATCCAGTTATGATGAGGCAATCTTAATTCTGCTGTATCTTCAATACTTACTATTTTGAATTCTGGTCTTATGAAAAGGCTTAATGCATTAAGGAAGGTTGTTTTACCGCTTGCTGTTGCTCCGCTAATTAACATACTCATGTTGTGCTCTATAACATACCATAAATATGCTAGAGTATCTGCATCTATTGATTCAGTTTTCATTAAATCAGTTGGTGTTAATGGATTATCTGTGAATTTACGGATTGTGAAGTTAGAGCCTCTTCTTGAAATATCTTTGCTTCCGTAGGTTATCTGAACCCTGCTTCCATCTGGCAATGCTGCATCTAATAATGGTTCTGCAAGGGTTAAGCTTTTTCCGCATTTTTGAGAAAGCAATATTGCAAAATTATCCAATTCATCATTTGAAGGAAACATGATATTTGTAGGAATTTGATTAAACAATGGATTCTTATGATAAACAAAGATTGGAATATTTGAACCTACACAACTTATATCCTCAATATCTGGGTCATGCATTAATGGTTCTATTACTCCGAGTCCAATAAAATCCCTGTATACAAAATAATTAAATTTTAATTCCTCATCTATTGTTAATTTTATTCCAATTAATCTTACTATTTTTTTAAATTCATCAATTATGTAAGTGTATGCTTGTGCGCCTTTTATTTTTTCAAAATCAATATTTAACTTTTCTCTAAGCATTTCTTTTATTTCTTCTAATAACTCTTTTTCTTTATCATTTAAAGAGGGTTCAGTTACTATGTAATTAATTGACTGGTCAGTTTCATTCCATTGAATAGTTGCATAAGCTACTACTTTATTTTCATTATTTTGGCTAAGAGTTACTAATGGTACGACTTTTTTAATTGCTCTTAAAACCTCTAAATTTTCATTTGAAGATTTATCAAAAGTGTCTGCAAAATTCTTCCTAATATCTCTTTCAAGAGATGTTGTTGCTAATTTTTGGCTTTTAATTTCATTAATGTTTAATGTTTTAAATTTTAATTGAAAGGGGGATTGCTTGATTTTTCTGGCAATCTCTTCCTCTATTTTTTCATCAAGTTTTTCTTCAATAGCTTCAGGTTTTGTTACATTAATTGTTAATTCTTTTGGAGCTTCTTCTTTTTTAGCCACTACTTCAGGCTTTAAAACCTCTTTATCAACAATATAAACTTCTTTATTGCTTCCTCCTTTAAATTGCTGAGAATATGGAATGTAAGGCGAATCAGTAAATTTATTGCTAACTGGAAGAGTTGTAAATCTTGAAACAACCAGGGTTTCGTTTTCTTCCTGCCCCCCATCTGATTGTCTTGCTCTTCTAAGTTTTTTTCCAATAGTTCTAAGAATCAACTTCTTA
>JAQVLH010000060.1 GCA_028704265.1 Candidatus Nanoarchaeia archaeon | reverse complement strand
TTATAAAGAACGTTAATTTTTTAACCTAATTTAATAACATCAATTTAATACCTTACTATTATGAAAACTTTCATCACTAATTACTCAGGACAATTGCTTATTATCTTTGTAACATTAACATTTGTAGCTATTTTGGTAACTGCAATTATTACCGGTGCAATTGATAATTTGCTTTATATTTAATTTATTAACCTTATTTAAAACTTACTATTATGAAAACAAATGCATCAAAACAAACAGTATTAAATGCAATCGAAAACGTGAATAAAGAACACGGGTATGAATTGCAATTAAATAGAAATGATCAATCCGGAAAATGGTTTAATTTTACTTTGAAAACACGTTCTAAAATTCCCGGTGCACGTGTTTCTTATTCCGGCAGAAATTTAGCTTCAGCCTCTTGGCATGCACACGGATATGTATTTGGTGAAATTTTTAAATTAGAACCTGATTGTGTTATTTGGAGCAATGGTAAAAAACTTAAATCCGGATTTACATGGGATGATACAAACATCGGATCCCTTATGCAGCCCTGTTATTATTCAGAAACCTCCATTTTATAATTATTAACCTTTGCAGCCTGAAATAAGTTTTCAGGCTGCATTTAACTTGCCTATTTTGGAACACTGTAAATAATATCAGTGATAAAGTTCGATTCTTTTTACAGGCACCAAATTAACCTAATTATTAACATCAAATATTTATTGTTATGAAAAACAATATTTTATCAGCAAAAAAATTTAATGAAATGCAAACCAATAATTATATTGAGTATTGCAAAAAATGTGAAAATAACAATATTATACCAGCCAAAAAAGAAAGATATTTTCCTTCTGTAGTCAATTATGGTTATGTTTATATGAATAACTTTAGAGAAATATATTGGAGGAAAAATAAAAAAGCATTGTTAAATTTTTTAGGAATAAAACGAAATTCATTTTAAGCTTATTTTAACCTATTAAAAATCTAAAACTATGCAATCCATTAGACAACTAAAAAAGCAAGCTAATTTGGTGCAAAGAATAACAAATTTAAACCAAATTAATTTACCTGGATATAAGTTTTATAACTGTCTTCAGGAATTCTCTAAATTTGGCTATTTTGCAACCCGTGAAAATGATCAAAACATTTTATTTATTAATAACATCAAATAATTATTATTATGAAAACCTTATATGAAAATAAATGGTGTAAAATTATACAAAAAGATACTTTTTATATTTTGCAAAGTAAATCACAGAAATACAATGATCAATATTTTTTAACTTTATCTGAAGTTTATAAAGCTATTGGAATTGATATGTTTAATTTTAACTTTAATAAATAACATCAATAAATAAAAGCTATGAAAATAGATAACAATACTTTGCAAAATATGCAAAAAGATATTTTAGTTATTATAAAATATCACAAAATTGATCCAAAAAAACTAAATGTACATGATATTAACAATTTATGGTTCCATGCATATATGAATAGAAGTTATTTAGATAATAATGTAAATGTTAAAAAAGATAATTTAGGCAAAAGAATTTTGCCATATATTGAAAATTTTGAATTATATCCTTGCAATACAAATGATACTACAATTTATACTGCATTTAAGCAAATATTAAATAATATTCAAAAATAAACTATTATGAATAAATATCTAAATTTTAAAATAGGTGACAAAGTACAATTGTTAAATAATGAATTTGATTATAGTACTTTGATCCCTGCAGGTACAATTTTCACAATTAAAAAATTTGTACCCTGTACTATTCCTGGTAAATACAAATACTTTATTTTTAGTGAAATATCAGGGACTATTATTAGAACATTTGTAAATAATGTAATAAAAGTAAAATAAACATCAATCATCATGAAAACATTGGCCTACAAAATTACAAATACAATTCAGGCAAAAAAGAATTGTTACAAATCTAACAATATGATTTGGTATGAAAATCATTCAGATATTTTAGAAATTATAGAAAACAAATATTTACCGCATGGATCTGGTATTGACTCAGGGTGCAAAATAGATGAAGATAAAAGCAATGAAAACAAAATTGTAATTACTTTTGGTTTTCATCATATGAATGAAAACGGGTATTATACCGGCTGGTTCTCTTATAAATGTATTTGTACTCCTGCATTTTCAGGAATTGATATAAAAATAATTGGTAAAAATATTAATTGTATTAAAGATTATTTGCAGGATATTTTTTATGATTGTTTAAGCCAGGGTTTGGAAAAATTACCTTTTTAAGTATTAACATCAAATAAACCTAAAAATTAAAACAATGAAAACTTTTAACGAAAACACAACATTAGCTAATTTTGAAGCTTGGTCCGGTGCAAAAGACACAAAAGAAACTATCTTAAATGCCGGCAAAGCTGAAGAATTCGACTATTTAATCGAAGAATTGTATCCTGAAGGATTAAGTGAAACACAATTAAACGACATTCTTTGGTTTGAACCGGATTGGATTTATGAAACCCTTGGAATATCTGAAGAAGAGGAAGAAGAGGAGGAAGAATAATATTTATTAACATCAAAATAAACAATTTTATAAACCTTATAAAACCTATTTTAAAGTACATTTAAGCTATTATTTTGTTTAAGTGAACATACTACATTACTTTTATTAATAAATTGATAAAAACACACTATTATCATGCAAAAAACTGAATTTATTAATCCCTATGGATTTGTACATTTTAGCAGAGTAGAATATTACGCAAAGTTACAAATGTATTATTTAAGTGGATCCTTTGAGATGAATAACACAAAAACTATTTTTATTGAATTTGAATATTATGTTAATTAACATTTTAAAAACCTATTATTATGAAAACTTACACATTCAGTTACCAGGACAAAAATAATAACATCCTGAAAGAATTAAAAATAGAAGCATTAAATAGAAAGGATGCTTTTAGAATTCGAGAAATTGCTTTAGCCAAAACAATGCTAAATGATCTTAAAAAAATCAGAGTCTATTTAGATAAATAATATTAACCAAAAAATCTAAATTATTATGAACACAAAAAGAATGTTTGGAATTTACCAAACCTGGCTAAACGGGGATGGTATTGACTTTGCAAAAGAAATGATCCAAAAACACGAAGCTTACAACCTTGCTTCTTTAGCTTATCAACATTTAAGGCAGGAAACTGCTCATATGTTTGTGCTTGCTATTATCAGCGAATTAATTGAAAATTAACATCAAATAAAACCTAAAAAAATGAAAACAGAAGATTTTTTAAATGAATATAGAGGGAGTTACAAATTTGTTTCACCTTATCATAAAAACAAAAAATACTTACCTTTTGCAATTATAGGTAAAAGTTACAGTGCTGATTTTCCTATTGAATGTGAAACAGTAATGTATTGCGGTTGGAATAAAAGTATTGTGCTGACAGGATATACTGTAGAATCATTACTTGAAAAAATTAATTCAGGTTATCTTATAAAATGTAAATAAAATGAACGACAAAGGATTTTCAGTAAAAATATTTATTGCTTTGTGGCTAATAGGTATTTTTGGTACAATTATTTTAGCATTATTGTTTTAACATCAAATAAATAAAATTATGAACACACATAAATACAACGAAAAGCAATATCAATTTGTAAAATTGTGTATAGCTTTAACAAAACAAGGTTTTCAATTTTATAGACAAAAAGGAGTTAATTTTGCCTTGGTATTTGATAAATACAATTCTAAAAGACTATTTAATCCTTTTATAAAATTACCTTTTGTAAATTCTATTTTGCGAATTGCCGGTGATAATACAAAAAATTGTTATCAATTTAACCAATGGGCAGGGAGAAATTAAAAATGATAACTAAAAAAGCTTCGCTTGAAACAAAACTAAACGGAGAAAAATACCTTAAAATAACTTTTCCGTTTACTAACTTAACTTTGACTCAGGTCCGATCTTTACCTGATAGGACCTATCATAGTTATACAGAACCAAAATTCTGGTCTGCCCCACCGGACAAACAAACAATTGCATTGCTAAAACAATTCGGTTTTGAAATAGACCTGGAAGAAAAGGCACCGGAAGGCAGGATAAAAATAGGTTTGCTAAAACCTATTGAAATACCAAATACAAAAAAACAACTTTATCCTTACCAAAACCTTGGAGTAGCTTTTATTGAAAAGAAAAACGGCAGGGCTTTGATAGCTGATGAAATGGGACTTGGTAAAACCGCACAAGCTTTATCCTGGTTACATTTGCACCCTGAAAAACGACCTGTTATCATTGTGGTACCTGCTTCACTGAAAATAAATTGGCAAAGAGAATGTGAGATGTGGTTGAAAAATCCAAAAGTACAAATACTATCAGGTACAAATAGCAACCAAAAAATTATCGGTGATATTTTCATAATAAATTATGATATTCTTTTTGCTTGGGTTGATAAACTTCGTGGTATTATACCAAAGGTTATTATACTAGACGAAATCCATATGATAAAATCCGGGAGTACACGAAGAACAAAGGCCGTTAAAAAACTTTGCAAAAATATCACTCATGTTATCGGTTTATCCGGGACCCCTATTGTAAACAGACCTATTGAAATATACAATGCTGTAAATATTATACAAAGTGATATTATACCTAATTTTTTAAGGTTTACAGAACGGTATTGTGGCAGACATTTTAACGGTTTTGGCTGGGATTACAATGGTGCAACAAATACAGAAGAATTACACGATCTGTTAGTTTCAACCATTATGATTCGCCGTAAAAAAGTTGAAGTACTTACAGAATTACCGGATAAAACACTTTCTTTTGTACCAATGGAATTGGATAACCTGACTGAATATACAAAAGCTGAAAAAGATTTTATCTTATGGGTAAAACAAACCAAAGGTGAAGAAGCGGCAATACGAGCAAATTCTGCTGCTGCCCTTGCTAAAATAGAAGGACTAAAACAATTAGCTGTACAAGGTAAACTGAAACAAGTTATATCATGGATTACAGACTTTTTAGAAACTGATGAAAAACTTGTATTGTTTGCTACTCATAAATTTGTTATAGATGCTATTATGCAGGAATTTAGTACGGTTGCTGTAAAAATAGATGGTAGTATTTCCCAGGAAGGTAGACAAAAAGCCGTGGATCATTTTCAAAACAATAACAAAATACGTTTGTTTGTTGGTAATATTCAGGCTGCTGGGGTTGGGATTTCACTTACTGCTGCGAGCAAAGTAGCTTTTATTGAATTGCCTTGGAATAGTGGATCACTGGCACAAGCTTCAGACCGTGTTCATAGAATAGGACAAAAAGAAAATGTTATGGTTTATTATCTTTTAGCAAATAAAACCATTGAAGAAACTATTGCTGAAATGCTGGACAATAAGCTAAAAGTTTTAGATAGTGTTTTAGACGGCAAAGAAACCGATCAAAGCTCTTTATTAACTGAATTAATGCAAAGGTATTACTAACATAAAATAATTGAAATTTAACCATTTAAAATCATTATTATGAAAAACTTAAATTTTATCCGCAGCATTGCCTGGAGTTTTAATAAAACTACCGGTTTACCTTATGATGAATTGTTTTCAGAAGCTTCACTAGCTTACCTGGAGGCTGAACTAAAGTACAAACCAAATTCAAAAGCCACCTTTGAAACCTTTGCTAAAAAAACTATTACAAATGCTTTGGTTGATTTCTGCAAAGAAGAACAAAAACAAAAACATTTATCTTTAGATGATGTTATTACCACTGTTTACGATTCTTTGATTACTGAAACTGTTTATCCTGAAGAAGAAAACAACTTTTCAAAAGATGTAAAAGAAGTAATACAAACAATCTTTGCTGCACCTGAAGAATTTGCTGATGTTATGCCAAAATTTGCAAAAGGTTTATTGTTTCAAAAGCTTAGAAATAAAGGTTTTGGTATTCAAAGGATAAAAATACTTATGAAAAAAACACGAATTGCTGTACGTGAAATGGAAAATTTCCGTATATTATATAACATCAATTAATTTAAAAACTTAATAAATAAACAAAATGAAAACAATTAAAGGCATCAAGGCTTTTGAAAAAGGGCTAAAATGTAAAGATTTTCAATTTGAAGAGAACAAAGAATTTGTGCATGACGGTAAACTTGGTATGTGTAAATCTGGATTCCATTTCTGTGAAAATCCGTTAGATGTATTAAATTATTATGATTTATGCGATTCTGAATTTGCAGAGGTTAAGGCGGTTGGTGACATAGATGAGCATAATTCAGATTCAAAAATTTGCACTAATAAAATCAAAATAGGTGCTAAAATTGATTTGAAAACATTTATCAAGGCATCTTTTGATTTTCTTTGGAAAAAATGTTCTATTGATAAAAAAGATTCCAGCCAGTTAGCTTCATCGGGTTATTCCAGCCAGTTAGCTTCATCGGGTGATTACAGCCAGTTAGCTTCATCGGGTTATTCCAGCCAGTTAGCTTCATCGGGTGATTCCAACCAGTTAGCTTCATCGGGTTATTCCAGCCAGTTAGCTTCATCGGGTTATTCCAGCCAGTTAGCTTCATCTGGTAATTCCAGCAAGTTAGCTTCATCGGGTGATTACAGCCAGTTAGCTTCATCTGGTGATTGCAGCAAGTTAGCAATAAATGGTAAAAATTCAGTTGGTGTGAATATTGGAGTAAATGGAAAAATAAAGGGAATAATAGGTGCTTGGATTACGCT
>JAQVLH010000059.1 GCA_028704265.1 Candidatus Nanoarchaeia archaeon | reverse complement strand
ATCGATACCTAGGAAAATTATAATGACATGAGTTTCGGCTATGGAGTATTGCAAGGAGAAGGCGGGACTAATTGGTGGCATACTGCCCTCCAATATTCTTACGGAAATGTTATTCAAACTGCTTCCGATTATGTTTATCGTATATATAATTCAGGGGCAACCAATATTATAATTAATATTTTAGGACTTCCCGCCAATAAATTAAATAGTTATGAATCTAAATATTATTCTAACGGGAATTGGAATTGGAGTTATTATTCAAATAATAATTGGAACTTGTTAAGCATAGGAACTAACAATATCTTTTTTTTAAACAATGAAAAAAATATTCATTTTTCCAGGGGGGGTTATTCAGGAGGTTCTTTCGGAGGGCTTTCAAAAATTGATGAAGTATTTATAACAAAAAAAGCAATCTCTGAACCTTCAATAACTGCCCAATATGAGCAAAGCATTTACGGCAATTCTGAAGGATTAGTCGCGTATTATTCTTTTGATAATGATGTCAATAATAAAACAATGGATTCAATAAACAAGAATTATGGAAGTTTAATGGCTCAACATTGGCTTTATGGAATTTTGATGATTCATATTATTCTCCAAAAGATTCATCAAGCTATTCAAACAATGGAGGATTATTGGGAGACACGCTTGCATTATTTCATTTTGAAGATAATAGTATTGATTATACTGGTTATGCAAGGAATGGCGCAGTTACCGGAGCAACATATTCTAATGAAGGCATTTCAGGCAAATCATTAAATGTGGGCGGTGACGGAGATCATGTTATAATTAATAGTTTTGATTTGCACTCATTAGCTTACCAGAATTCATCAGTTTCAGTTTGGTTTAAGAAGAATTCTTATGCAGGAAGCAAGATGGTATGGTCAATGGATAATGGGGCATTTGATAAAACATTAAATATTGACAGATTAACCGATAATCAAATTTGTGCATTTACTGGCTTAAGCTATAATTGCCATAATACAAACACTTATGGTTGGAATCATGTTGTTTTAGTTTATAATTTAAATTCTACAGTTGCAACTTATGTTAATGGAATTTTATTGTCTTCAGGAGTTGCCACTGCATTCGGGGCTTCCCAAGGATATTTGTCAATAGGTGATAATGGGGAAGGAGGGGAAGAATTTGACGGATTAATTGATGAATTCTCAATATATAATAAATCTTTGACTCAGCAAGAAATAACTGATTTGTATGCTTCTCAAAAAGCAAAATTCATAGAATATTCCAGCAATTCAGTAAGCGGAAAATCTCTAAATTTTGATGGGGTTGATGATTACTCTTTATTTGGCGACATTAATTCTATTGACGGCTTGTCAAAAGTTAGCGTTTCTATCTGGATTTATCCGACTTCAGCCGATAAAGGCATTTTAGTGGATGATTGGATTTATTTAAGATACACTACTAACGCGGCGTTTTATTTATACAATTCATCAGGTTTGGGAAGCGGATATTTGACCTTCCCCTCTTATGATTTAAACAAATGGCATCACTTGGTTGGAACTTATGACAAGGATTTATTAGAAAATAATATGAAGCTTTACCTGAATGGCGTCTTGGTTTCTCAGCAAAATTTTTCCGGAACATTAAGATCAGGAGTTGGACAGCTTAGGGCTTCATTGACAGTTGGTTCGGCAGGCCTTTTCAAAGGCTCAATGGATGAATTCGCGATTTATAATAAATCATTAAACGCTGATGAAGTCAAATATTTGTACGATTCCAAGAAAGTCAAGTTTATGGAATATGTTTCTGGAGCAAAAGGCAAAGGTATGGAATTTGATAAAAACAGTTATGTAATTATTCCGCAAAATCCTTCAATAAATTTAATTGAAAATCAGCCATTTTCAATATCTTATTGGGCTTGGTTAAACAGCAATTATACTGGAATAGTCAGTCCAATAATGAAAGAATGGTTTACAACATCTTATGGGCATTTGGTTTCAGGAGACAGCTTGCATATTTATACTGACAGTGATAGCAATTCTGAGATTTCTTTTGCAAATTATTTTTCAGATTATAAAAACAAATGGGTTTTTGTCACGCAAATTTATGATGGAAATAAAATTTATGTTTATAGAAATGGCATTTATTTTGGTGAATCAAGTGCAGGAATAACTTTAACTGTAAATACTGGAAATTTATTCATAGGAGCAAATGCTGTTGGCTCATATAATTGGCTTGGCAAATTAGATGAAGTCCGTATTTATAATCGTGCTTTAAGTGCTACGGAAATTAGTGAATTGTATTTAGGGGAAGTGTCAAATTATGGGTGTTGTGGAAATGATTATAATTTGGATAATTTTTATAGTGGGCAAATAAGAAGCTCCAGTAATTTTTGCCAAAATGGGAATTATTTAAATCAAGTTATTGATTTTAATAAAACCTTATGTTCTTATTATGGTTTCAATTGGATTAACAACAGTGTTAATTATAAAACTGATAAATCATGGCAATGGGGAATAAATGGCACGCCATTAGGATTCAATAAGCAAAGCGACACATTTGAAGTTGTTTTTGAAAAGTCAGGCCACTTATATCCAATACATCTTACAAAAGCAACAAGCACAACAAATGGTGATGCAGTTTTTTCAGCAAAAAATGAATCATGGTTCAGCTTCTGGATATATCCTGGTGAAAATAATAAATCTCACCAATTAAGGCTCATTCATGATTATTCAAATGTTGTTTTATTTGTTTATTTTTATTCAAATGGGGCAATTTTTATGTCAGGAGAAACAGGATGGTCAACAGCAATGGCTTATTCGCCAAATCAATGGTATCATGTGACCGTTCATTATATAAGAAATTCAACAAGCTATATTTATATTAATAATATTTTGCTAGGTTCAACAAAAGCTTATAATTATGATATAAACAGGGTTGATTTTGTTACTGAAGGCGGCGCTGAATGGTATTTTGATTCATTCATAATCGGAAATTCTCAAGCAGAAGCATTGGCAAATTATTGGCCTAATTGCTGTGGTGATGATGGAATAAATGACACTTTTTATAATAGCTCAATAGGAAGCACCAATAATTTTTGTCAAGCTGGGACTTATTTAAGCCAAACAATTGAGCAAAATCGTACTCTTTGCAATTATTATAATTTTTCATGGATAAATAATTCTATAAATTATCCTGCAGCGTATACTTTTGCAGTTGATAAAACTGAACTTGATTTAGTTGATTATAAAGGGGATTATGCAAACAATTGGAGTAATAATGGAGTGCTTAATGGATGGACAGTTAGGGCTACTGCTGGAATTTATGACCCTTTTTCAATAATAGAATTAACTAATCATAATTATCATACTTCAAAATTGCACTTGAAGGGTTCTCTTATTGCTGGCAAACAATCCCAGTTAATTAAAACAGAAATGGATACAATCGGCACTGAATATTATCAAAGTTTTTATTTTAATCCCAGCCAAAACAATCTTAATTTTTATTTATCATATCTAACTAGCTCTGGAGGAAGCACAATATCATCTTTAATTATTTACACAGATGGCACCATTAGGTGGCGTAATTCTGCAGGAAGTTATGTTTCTACAGGAATGTCTGTAACTCCTGGAAATGAATATTGGATTTTGCATAAGCATTCATCTGCTACTTCAGTAGATATTACTGTCTATGAAAATGGTGTATTAAAAGGGACTTATAATTCAGTTACAAATGTAATATCTTTTTCAGCTGGAAGCGTAATTCAGAATATAATTGCTCCAACTGATTCCGAATGTTATATTGATTCTGTTTATTTAGGCTCATCTCTTTCTAATGCTATTAAAAGTTTAGGAAGCAAAGAAAGATTACCTGAAGGTTTAAGTTATGCTGTAAATAATGGAACGTATCCTCAAATAATTTCATCATTAGATGGGCATCATAATGTTTTAGAATTAAATGATTTAGACGCGCTTACTTATTCTGAAATTACATTAACTCCAGCAACTGCTCAAACTGTTGGAGTAATTGAATTTTGGTATCGTAAAAATATTTTGCAAAATGATATTATTTATTTAATTGATCAATCTGGCGCGTATGTTCATGCAGGAGTTTTTGGCAGCACATTTTATCATGATGATGGCACAGGAACTAAAAATCATGGCACAATTACAGCAAATACTTGGTATCATGTTAAAATAGAATTTACATTAACGCAAATAAAACACACTATAAATGGTGTTTCTGTATATGGCTGGCTTCCATTATGGAATGGTAATACTTTTGCTACTGGATTAAAATATTTTAAATTACAAACACAAGGCGTTGCTCTCATGCACAAAACTTACATCGATGCTCTTGATTATTCATGGAGTGAGGATTATTTTGATGGAAGAAATAAATATGCTCAAGCTTGCTGCGGTGATGATGGAGCATTAGATAACTTTTATAATGGCACAATTGGAAATACAACAAATTTTTGCGAGGCAGGAAATTATTTGAATCAAGAAATTGATGCAACTCCAAATTTATGCAGTTATTATAATTATACTTGGATTAGTGCAAGTTCTGAGTTAATGGAAAATGGAACAAATCATATTGCAAATGGTTTGATTAAAATAAATGTTTCATCAACTAGTGCCGGGTCAGGTTTCCGTCTTTATGCAAAAAATGGTTCAAATTATTTATCAACTAATTCTTGGTATGCTTGGGATTGGGGTTTTGGTTCAGGAGAATTTTATGATGAAATTCCAGAAAATGTAATAACTTACAAAGATGAAAATCAGGCATATATTTCTTGGAAAATTGTTGATAGAACTGTTGCTTGCTGTTCAGGGGGTGGCGGGTAGTGGAGAACTTATAAAATAATTATTTATCCAGGAAAATCTTATGCTGATGTTTATGTAACTGATTCAAATGCGGGATTAAATGCTATTTGGTATATATATACAGGAAATCCTTCTTCTGCTTATTACGCGTTTAATTCATTAACTCAAGTAAATTGGACTATGACTCCAACACCAGCAGGTTCTGATGTTTTAGTATCGGGAGCTAATAATTATACAGGTTTTTATAAGCCAGGGAGCACTATTTTAAATTTTATTAAATGGAAAAATGGAAATGCGGATTCTGTTCCTTATCATCCTAATAATAGTGAATATTCTATGTTTCATCCATCTAATGAGGGTTTTAGAATTTATTCAGTGATTGATTCTAATTTAAATTCATTAGATAAAGCAAAAGAAATTGCAAATAGGCATACTCAAACTGAATATTCTTGCTGCGGAGATGATGTAATAAATGATAATTTTTATAATAATTTAATCGGAAGCTCTACTAATTTTTGCTATCAAGGAAATGAAATTAAACAATCTATTGAAGATAATAATATTTTATGCAATTATTATAATTATACTTGGCTGCCGAATTCATCATTTTCTGCAGCTTATGATTTTACTGAAGATAAAACTGAATTAGACGCAGTTGATTACAAAGGGGATTATGCAGATAATTGGGGCACATCAGGAGTGCCTATTGGATGGAGCAAATATAATTCAGGAGATAATTTAACTGTTATTTCTTTTAATAGTTATCATACTTATCCAATAAAATTAACTCCAATTAATGATGCTTATTGGGAGGGATTTAAGCGTACAATCACTAATGATAATACTTGGATTTCTTTTTGGTTTAAAGTTCCAACTTTAGATATAGGAGGTTTTTATTTATGTATTACTGACACTAATTTAGGCAATATTATAAGTGGATTTTATATTAGACCTGATGGTGCTATTTATTCATATCCTTCAGCTACACTTGTTAGTGTAGCAGGAGTAAGGAATACAACCGAGTGGCATCATTATGCCATTAATTATTCGCGTAATGGCATGACTTATTTTTATTATGATGGTGCATTAATTCGTAATGAAGTTTCAGCTGATAAAGATCCAAATAGATTTATAGGAGCAGTGGGAGATAAAGGAGGAATTGGTAATATTTATTTTGATTCTTTTTATGTTGGAACTTCGCAAGCTAAAGCTTTTGCTAGTTTAGGGAGCAAAGAGCGTATTCCTGCAAATTGGAGTTTTCAGGATAATAATAATTATAATCTTTCATACATGCAAACATTTTCCAACATTAGCGGACATTTTAATGTATTAAAACACATTTCTTTTTCAACATCCACAACTAATACAATATCTTATCGTCCAATCACTTCATTCACCTCAGGTAAAACAGAATTTTGGTTTTTAGTGCCAAGTACTAATGTAACTAGGTATATATTGAATAAGCTTAATGGAGCATTCTATTATGGAATTAGAATAAGAAGTGATGGAAACTTGGAAACTTTTGCATATGAAGGAGGTTTTGTTTATGAAAACCCCCTTTCTTATGAAGCAAACACATGGTATCATGTTAAGATTGACAGAATAGCAGACAATAATATTAAATTTTATTTAAATGGAGTCTTATGGGGCACAATGGATGGATTAACTCGTACTGCTGCAGTCAATCAATTTGTTGTAGAAACAACAACTGCTTCGGATTATGTATATATTGATGCAATTGATTATTCATGGTCTGAAAATTATTATGATGGTAGAAATAATATTAACAAATGCTGCGGAGATGATGGCGATTTTGATACTTTTTACAATGGCACAATAGGGAATACAGCAAATTTTTGCGAGGCAGGAAATTATTTGAATCAAGAAATAGACACAGCATCAAACCTATGTAATTATTATAATTATACTTGGCTTTCAGGAGCTTCAAAT
>JAQVLH010000058.1 GCA_028704265.1 Candidatus Nanoarchaeia archaeon | reverse complement strand
TATTTTCAGATTCAATAAATATTCTAAGAATTATAGTTTGATTATAATTGATGAGGCACATAATTACAGAAGTCCAGACGCCTACAGAACAAGAAATTTAAAGAAGATAATTGATGAAAATGGAAATTCAAAAGTTTTATTCTTAACTGCAACACCTATAAATACTAGCTTAGATGATCTACTTAATCTTGTAAAATTATTTTTCAGAAAAGGTCAAAATTTGCTTTTTGATAAATTAGTTAGGGAATTAGGTGATTTAATTAATTTATTCAAGAATAAAGAATGGGAAGAGCTTAAAGATTCTGAAAAAACAGAATTATCAAAAGTTCAAGAAGAAATAGAACAAGAAATGTTCGTAAAATCAACAAGAGAAACAATAAAGACTTCAAAAGATTATATTGAAGAATTAAAGACTTTTGCAGGTGTTGATATTACTAAGATTAGAGACCCTGATGTTGAAGAAGTCAAATATGAACTTGATTCAAGATATAAAGATGTAGTTAATGGAATTGTTGATTTTATTAAGAGTTTATCTGCAGCGCATTTAAGATTATTAGATCCTGAAAAAGGAGTCCGTTTAGGAGGTTTCTTTAAATGGATTCTTTATAAAAGATTTGAAAGTGATATAAGTTCATATTATTTGACATTAAAAAGGCTATCTAAAAAAAGTACAATGATACTTAATGCTGTTGAAAAACAAAATACCAAATATCTTGAAGATGAAGAATATGAAGATGATATTAATATTAATTTTGATTTTGATTTCAAAGATAAACTTATTGGAGTTATTGAAAAAATTAAAGCAGGAAAAGGCTCTGAACATTTAAAGATTTTAGATGAATTAAAAACTGATGTTATAAAAATAAATAAACAAATAGAGCAATTATATCCATTTTTGAAAGAAGGATCAGATGTCTTATTTAAGAAAGACCAGAAGATTAATCAATTAGATACTGTATTAAAACAAAATAAAGACAAAAAAGTTCTTATTTTTACAGAATACAAAGACACTCTTAATGCAATTAAGGAATACTTAAAAGATTCAATTAATCAAGATGAAATAAGGTTTGTTGATTCAAATACTAAAAATAAGCAGACAATAATTGAGAAATTCAATGATAAAAATGATAAATTAAGAGTTTTAATATCAACAGATACACTTTCAGAAGGATTCAATATAAATGGAGCAGATTTAGTTATAAATTTTGATATTCCTTATAATCCTGTGCGAATAATTCAAAGAATAGGCAGAGCTACTCGTTTGGATACTCCTAAAGAAATAAAAGTTTTAAATTTTAGACCTGATGATGATTTAGATATAGAATTAAAACTTGTTGAAACAATGGAATTAAGGATTAAAGATATTATTCGTTTTGTTGGAGTTGAATATAGAATTTGGTTTGAGACTGAGAAAGAATTGCTTACAGAAAGAAGAGCAAGAGACAAAAAAATATATATTGAAGTTTTTGATAAAATTAGACGTAATATAAGGGGAGGAAATTTCTCTGAATTAGAGATTACTTTAGATTATTCAAAACCTATATTGATATTTTTACAAAAAGCAATAAGAGAATATGGAATTAAAAAAGAGGATTTGGAAAAAGTTAATATTCCTACTGGAAAGAATTATACTTTATTCAAAGGAGAGAAAGGTATGAGTATAATATACAAAGATACTGATTCTTATAATGAAGAAATACTATCAAATAAAAAAGTTAATGAACTTAGCAAAAGAATAGATTTTGAAAACTCATTTAAGCAGGAACTTAATTTTTTTGAAGAATATTTAAACAAGAAAAAGAAAGAAGATATGCATATGCAATATTTCAATGATAATGTAGATAAATTTGTAAATACTATATTAGACTTTATTACTTCTGAAAAGCTTGTTGAATTATATCCAGATATTTCAAAACTTGAAAAGGCTCTTGAACAAGTTAAATATAAATGTGGAAGTACAACTGAAAAAATTATAAAAAAGATAAAAGTTGAACTTAAAGAAGAAATTAATAAATCTAAAATTATTCAGCTTATTAATGAATTAGAAGAAAGCTTCACAAAAATAGATATCCAAAAAAAATTAGAAGTTAAAAAAGAGTCATTGTTCGCAATTGGCTTTATTGAGGAATAAATATGGAAGTACAAGATATTTTATTAGGAAAGGAAAAACTTATTTTATATTTTAAAGAAAAAGGATTTCAGCAAGAAAATGAATATTATGATGATGAATATAAGGAAGGTTCATATTTTAAAGTAAATAAACGAAAGCTTCTTGTCATATATGAAGTTTTTGAAGAAGATAAAATAAAAGAAATTAAAGACCATTTTTTAATTGATAGAGGTTTAAGTTATTGTGTTATAATTCTTGATGGAAAGCTTATATTTTTAAGAAATTTTGGAGAAACAAAGCACTTTATTTATTCTGAAAGGACTAAAAATAATGTTTCCAAAATAGATAAACTCAAAAATATTTATGATATAGATTTATTATTCCAATCAAAAGATATTTCCGCTTTATTCTATGATGGATTTAAAGTCAAAAGAAATTTACTTGTTCAAAATATAAAAAATAATGTTGATCCTGTACAAAAATACCTTATTGCACAAAAAATTTTTGACAGATTTTTCTTTATTTATTTCTTATGTCATAAAGATATTATTAAATTCAAAAATGGTGGAAAATTATCTGGAGAAAATTTGTTTACTAAAATCTTGTTGAAAAAAGGCAAATTCTTAGAAAATCTTCAAAGATTATTCCATATGTTTAATTCACAAGAGAAAAATATTCTTGAAATAGATGAGTATCAAATAGTTATTCCATACTTAAATGGTGGTTTATTCAGGCCAGATGTCTTAGAGCAGGATTTAGATATTAAGCTAAAAGATGAAGAATGGGAAGAAATTTTTGATTTTTTGAATAGTTATCATTGGATTATTGAAGATGTCAAATTAACTGAAGAGGATGAGGAGAAAATTTTAACACCTGAAATATTGGGTCATGTTTATGAAAGAAGTGTTGTAGAATGGGAAAGCGAAGGATTTGAAGAAGAAGCTGAAAACGCAGTCAAAAAAATAACTGAAAGAAAAAAGAAAGGTGTTTATTATACTCCTGAATCAATCACAGATTATATCTCAAATAACACAATTATTCCATTTTTACTTGATAAACTGAGCAATAAATATGCTTGTTTTGACGAGCTTATTGAATCAAAAAGTAAAAAAGATATGAAAGATGCTTTGAAAATCCTTAACGAAATCAAGATTTTAGATCCTTCTTGTGGTTCAGGAGCGTTCTTGATTAAAGCTTCTGAAGTTGTTTTAAGTCTTAAAAGAAGATTAAATTATGAAATAAAAGAGAAAAAGAACTTTTATGACATGAAACTTGATATAATTACAGAGAACATTTACGGAGTTGATATTCTTGCAGGAGCAATAGAAATTTCAAAATTAAGATTATGGCTCTGGCTGATTAGTGATTTTGAAGAATCAAAGAATGAGATTAAAGCACTTCCAAATATAGAGTATAATTTAAAAGTTGGAAACAGCTTGATTGGTTGGCTTGATGAGAAGCTTGTTCAAATGCCAATGAATACTCCTCTTACTGATAAAGTTGATGGAATATTTACTGGATTAATAGCTTTTTCTGAAAATGATGAAGGAGAAGAACTAAAAAAAGCAAGAGAATTGTTAAGAGGATATAAATTAAATGATTATATTGAAGCTTATTATGTTTTATATAAAATTTACAGAAGAACACATGGATTAAAAGCAGAAAATTTAAGAAGTATTCTAGAAATAATAAGAAAATCAATATATTCTACAGTAACTCCTGCATTTTTGGAATATGTAAATACAAAGATAAAACCAAAATATGATAAAAAGAATCCACCAATATCACAAGAAAAATTTTTAGAACTTCAAGTATTCCATTGGAGAATAGATTTTGGACATATTATACTTAATGGGGGTTTTGATATTGTGATTGGAAATCCACCTTATGTATCTGCAGTAAGGCATTCAAAAGATAATAGTACTGAAAGAGATATATACCGTAATTTGTTTAATGAAGTTACTGGTTCATTTGATTTATATGCTGTTTTTTTACTGAGAGGGCTTGGACTTACTAATGAGGTTAAATGCTATTCTTGGATTATTCCAAATAAATTTCTCATTGCAGATTATTCAAAAAAAATATTAGCAAAACTAATTTCAAATGGATTATCTTACTCAGTAGATGTATCTATCTTTGATGTTTTTAAGAATGTAGGAGTCTATCCTGTGGTTATAATATCAAAAAGAAGCTCAAAAGATTTTAAAAAATATCTCATTGAAGATATTAAAGATTTAACAGAGAATAAATTTAAGGAATTAAAAAATCTTAGACAATTTAATACTTTTGAAGATTTTCACATTGAAATAGGTTCTGGAACTACAGGGTTTCAAGCCACCCAAATTAAACCTCTTATATTTGATACTTTACAAAAAACTAAAAATTCAATACCATTTGCTGTAAGTGGCTCTATTGATCCATATTTTGTAGATACATCAACTGTTAGATATATGGGTACTACTTATAATAATCCTTATATAAAATTTGATAGTGGTATCTTGGCCCAAAGAAAATGGAATTTTTGGTTAAATGAAAAAATCGTTATTGCAGGAATGACTAAGATAATTGAAGCTCAATATGTTAAAGAACCACTTGCTTTGGGGGTTGGTTGCTATGCAATATTTTCTTTTGGTAATTTTAACCCTAAATACTTATTAGGCATATTAAATAGTAAGTATCTTACCTACTATATTAATATAAAATTTAAGGATAAACATTTAGCAGGAGGTTATCTTGCCATTAATAAAAGTACTATAGAAAAATTACCCTTAATTAAACCAGATGAAGAAAGTAACTTAAAGATTATTAAATTAGTCGATGAAATACTATTAATTACTAAAGACAAAGATTATTTTGAGAATAATCAAAAACATAAAAAAGTTAAAGAAATTCAAGATAATATAGACCAATTAGTTTATAAGCTTTATAACTTGACTCCTGAAGAGATCAAGATTGTTGAAGATTTCTGTGAGAAAAAATGAATCAGAGGATTAGTGTAAGTATAAATTCTGATGAAAATGGTTTCATCGGAAGGGAATGTCCAAAATGCAAAGAATATTTTAAAATTAAGTTTGGAACGGGCTTACCTATTCATCAATATACTTGCCCATACTGCAATTATACTGGAGATAATGATGAATTCTTTACTGAAGCCCAAATAGAATATGGAAAAAGTGTTGCAATAAAAAAAGTAGTTGGACCAATTTTGGATTCGTTTCATAGAAGTTTTAAAAAATTGGAGACTTCAACAAAAGGTGGATTTATTCAAATTAAAGTGCGTACTTCTGGAAATGTCTTCAAGATCAAGTATTATCAAGAAAAAATACTAGAGACAAATGTTATCTGTGATAGTTGCGGACTAAATTTCTCAATATATGGGGTTTTCTCTAACTGCCCAGATTGTGGAAGATTAAACGCAAAGTTTATTTTTGAAAAATCAATGGAAGTATTGAAGAATAAGCTAAAACTTTCTGAAGATTCCACTTTAGAATCTTCTCTTAAAAATGATTTGTTAAAAGATTCTTTAATTGGTGCTATTTCTTCATTTGATTCTTTTGGTAAAAGTTTAAGAGATAAACACAACACTAAGTTTTTATATGATACAAAAAATCTTTTTCAGAATTTTTTAAAATTAAATGAATCTCTAAAAATATATTTTGGAAAAAATATCAAAGATTATTTATCACAACAAGATTCAGATTTTTTATTCAAAATGTTTCAAGTGAGACATATTTATGAACACACTGCAGGAGTTATTGATAATGATTTTATTAAAAAGTTACCCCAATTTAACTTACAAAAAGGTAGAAAATATATTTTAGATAAAAAAGAAATTTTATTGTTTTTGGAAAAATTATTATCATTGGCTCAAAAAATATATTTAGAAGTAGAATAATTAATTCTTCTCTCTCTGCAAGTATTTTAAATTCCTTCGTTCAAGCTCAAATCAATGCTTTTTTATCAATTTCATTTTTTATATTTTCATAATCAATGGGATTTGTTAATTTTTTTAAAGATTCTAAATTAATTGATAGTTTGCTTCTTTTATAATTATTAACTTCTTTAGTCGATAATATATAAAATTCCCATTGGTTTAAATCAAGAGGATTTACTGTTTTTTTATCTTTATGATTTAAAAAACAAAAAACATAAACATCTGCCTGCCTTTTGCTTTCTTTGCTTAACATATTGGTTTTGCTGTCCCATTCCTTTGATTCTTTGATAGAAAAAATAATATTTGAATATTTTTTTTGAAACCAGCTTTGCAAATATGCAGAGGATTTTATTTCAAGTTTTATTTTATTTTTAGTTATTAAATCATATGCTTGCCATTCATTTCTAGGAATTTTTAAATCAATATCTAATGCAGTTGCAACTATAAACTCAGCTAATTTTCCTCTTGTTGCATTGCTAAGAATATCTGAAACGCTCCATTTCCAAAAATCTAACAAGGAAAAATCAATATTTTTTCCATTAAATATTAATTTTTCATTACCTGACTTTAATTCAGTATTTATACAATTTAAATCCATTAATTAAATTATATTTTTAAACAATTATTAATATTTCTGTTGATTTTAAATTCATTTTAGATTTCTTTTTTCGCTCAAAAGTTTATAAAAACCTTCGCTCAA
>JAQVLH010000057.1 GCA_028704265.1 Candidatus Nanoarchaeia archaeon | reverse complement strand
CGATCTGTTCCTCATTTATGGAAAGGGGATTTAGATTCAGAGGTAGGAAAATCATCAGTTAACTGTGACCCTAAGGGAAAAACAGTATTTATTGCTACTAAAGTAAAAACTGATCCAACTTTTGGAGAATTAGTATTTGGAAGAGTATTTTCAGGAACTATGAAACAAGGCCAAGAGTTATTCATGTCTAAAAAACAAGAGAATCAGAAAGCCCAGAAATTATTCATTATGGTTTGTGATAAAAGAACTCCTCTTGATGAAATACCAGTTGGATGCACTGCAGCTATTATTGGAATAAAAGATGCAACAAGCGGTGAAACTTTAAGTGAAGGAGAAATTACTCCATTTGAAGGAATCAAGCATATTTTTGATGCAGTAGTAACTAAAGCTATTGAAGCTAAAAATCCTTCAGATTTACCTAAATTAATCCAAGCATTAAGAGAAGTAAATAAAGAAGATCCGACAATTACTATTAAAATTGATGAAGAAACTGGAGAGCATTTAATTGCAGGATTAGGTGAATTACATTTAGAAGATGTTATTGACAGAAGGATAATTAAAGAAAAACATGTAGATGTTAAATCTAGCCCTCCAATAGTTGTTTATAGAGAAGGAGTAAGCATGAAGAACCCAACTGCTGTTGAAGGAAAAAGTCCTAACAAGCATAATAAGTTCTACATCCATGTAGCTCCACTTGAGTCCGGAATTATTGCAGGAATAAAAGATGGAAAAATTTCAGAAGGAAAAGCAAAAAAATTACCTAAAGATTTCTGGAAAGCATTAAATGAAGCTGGAATGGATAGAGATGAAGCAAGAGCTGTAAAAGACATATTCCAAGGAAATGTTTTCATTGATATGACTAAAGGAGAGGTTCATATGATTGAAATTATGGAATCAGTGCTTGAAGCTTTTGAAGCAGTAATGAAAGAAGGTCCATTATGCAGAGAGCCAGTTCAAGGAATTAAAGTAACTTTAATTGATGTTAAAATGCATGAAGATTCAATTCACAGAGGTCCTGCTCAAATTATTCCAGCAGTAAGGGATGGTTTAAAAGAAGCTTTCAAAGACGCTAAACCTACAATGCTTGAGCCAGTTCAGGAAATAAGAATTGATGCACCTAATCAATTTATTGGAAGTATTTCCAAATTAATTGGTGCAAGAAGAGGGCAATTAATTGATTCACAATTTGAAGGTGAAGAATTAATAGTTCTTGCAAAATTACCTGTAGCTGAAAGTTTTGGTTTCACTGGAGATTTGAGAAGTGTTACTGAAGGAAGAGGTGTTTGGAGTTTAATGGAATCAGAGTTTGAAAAACTTCCTAGCAGTCTTCAAGCAGGAGTAATCCAGTCAATCAGAACAAGAAAAGGATTAACAGAGAACCAGTAAAGCTAATTAGCTTTACTTTTTTTATTATTTTTTTTTTAATTACTTTTTTAAATATCTAATTTATTTAATTATTAATATGCCAAATTTTGTAAAAAACGATTATGTTACTCTTGATGGAACATTTTTGAAATCAAGGCCTTCAAGCTTTAAAGTTAAAAATTTAAGGCAGGAGCAATTGAATCAAATAAACGCGTATGAACAATTAAGCGAAGAAGAAAAAGAATACAAAATGTCAAAATTAACTCTTGGTGATTTAGGGTGGATTTCTCCAAAAAACATGATTGAATATTATTGCTTTAAATGCGATAAAAATTATTCTAGCAATCCTGTGATGAAAATTTATATAACTGATGATTCAAATTATGTTGATGGAAATTTATTCTGCAATGTTTGCAATGAAGTAATAAGCATAGTAATAACTGAAAAAACTGACTTATTAATTGAGAAAGAATATGTTGAACATGATGAAACAGGCATTTTTAAAAAATTCACAAATGAATTTATCAATCAAGAAATAAATAGGGAAATAAGACTTTATGAGTTATCTCCCTTTAATATAAGCTGTTTTTTTAAAAAAATTAATTCTTGGATTGATAAAGCTAAAACAATAGATTACATTGTTCAAAAAGAATCAGTTTATTGTAAATTAAAAAAAGAGGTAATAGAGAAATCAATAAAAAGCATTAATCCTGAAAATTCTACCTGCAATTATTACATTTTTTCATATATGAATTCAATAATTAAAGCAAGAGATGATTCTTTTAAGTTTAAAAAAATGCTTAAAGAACAATTAGTTGAATTTAAGCAAAAAGCAGAAAAAGATACTAACTCGTTGATTGAATTGCTTGCTAAAAGGCAAAATTTAGGGGTTGATGAAAAAACTGATTTAACTGCAGAATCTAATAGCTTAAAAAAGGATATTGAAGAAATATTAAATTTTAATATAATTAATCTATAAAATTTAAAGAAAAAAAATTTAATAATTTTTTTTCCTAAAAATAATCATTTTAAACGTTTTTTATTATTGATTTAATCAAAATCTTTAAAAAAGCATAAACGTATTCATAACTATATAAAAAATGAAAAAACGGGTGAAATGAAATATGGCAAAAGCAAAACCACATTTAAACTTAGTTTTCGTAGGTCATGTAGATCACGGAAAATCAACATTAATGGGTAGATTATTATTTGAAACAGGAGTAGTAAGCCCACAGGAACTTGAAAAGTTCAAGAGATTATCAGGAGAGTTAGGAAAAGCAACTTTCGAGTACGCTTATGCAACTGATTCTTCTCCAGAAGAGAGGAAAAGAGGAGTTACTATTGACTTAGCTCATAAAAAGTTCGCAACTGCTAAATACGAAGTTACATTAATTGATGCTCCAGGGCACAAAGATTTTATTAAAAATATGATTACTGGTGCAAGTCAAGCTGATGCAGCAATGCTTATCGTAGCTTGCGGTGAAGGAGTACAACCTCAAACACAAGAGCACGTTTTCTTACTTAAAACTCAAGGAGTAAAGCAAATAGCAGTAGCATTAAATAAAATGGATACTATTAACTATGATCAAGCTAAATACAACGCAGTTAAGGAAGATTTGAAAAAATTATTAGCAAGCGTTGGATACAAAGCTGATGCTATTAATTTTATACCAACTAGTGCATTAGATGCTGAAGCATGCAATGTTAAGGTTAAAAGTCCAAAAACTCCATGGTATACAGGACCAACATTATTAGAGCAAATTGATGCATTTACATTACCAGAAAAACCAACTAATTTGCCATTAAGAGTGCCAATACAAGATGTTTACACTATTACAGGAATTGGTACAGTTCCAGTAGGTAAAGTTGAATCAGGATTATTGAGAAATAACTCTAAAGTTATTTTCATGCCAGAAAACATTACTGCTGATGTAAAATCAATTGAAATGCACCACGAAATGGTAGAAACTGCAGAGCCAGGAGACAACATTGGATTCTCAGCTAAAGGAATTGATAAGAAATCAATTAAGAGAGGAAGCGTTATGGGTACACCAGACTTTCCACCAACTGTAGCAAAGAGATTCAAAGCTCAAGTAATGATTTTACAGCACCCAACTGTAATAACTGTAGGATACACTCCAGTTATTCACTGTGGTACTGCACAAGTTGCATGTAAGATTGTTGAAATCACTGCACAGCTTGATCCAAAAACAGGAGGAGTAAAAACAGAGAAACCAGACTTTATTAAAAGAGGGGACGCTGCTATCGTTGTTTTTGAACCAAGTAAACCAATGGTTATTGAGGAGAAAAGTGTTATTCCTCAAATGTCCACATTCGCTATCAGGGATATGGGTATGACTATTGGAGCAGGAGTATGCATTAAAGTAGAGAAAGCATAAATCTCAATTTAATTTTAAGCTTAGGAAGGGCTGGATTCAGCCCTTTCTAAAATTTTTTTTATTTATTTTAAAACGTAATAATTTTTTAAAAATATTAATAATTAATCATTTTAGTTTATTGATTAAGTATTCAGAGCTTGTCATTAAAATCCTGATTAAATTATTGGAATCAATACTTTTTTTAGTGTCTTTAAAAAAATTTGAAACAAATTTTTGGGTTAAAATAAGATTATTTTTGCTGCAAAAATCATAAAATGAATCCATCTCAAACATCATTCTATTATTTAAACTTAAAGATTCATATTTTCTTTCATCAATATTTTCGCCCTTTTCATTGCAAAGTATTTTTATTGACTTCATTCTTAAACTCTCATGTAAAAGATTTAAGTCTTTATTTATATTAATTAAATAATTATTATCACCGAATTTTTTAATAATTTTGTTAATTTCAAAATATGAAACTAAAGAGCTACTAATCAGCCAATTAACAGCTTTTGATAAACTAACATTTGAAAAATATTCAATGTTTTTGCTTTTAAAAAAGTCAAAATAATCAAAAAAATCATCAGCATTAATAACTCCTTCTTCAAAATCTTCAATTTTAAAATCAAGCAAATCCTCATATATTTTAGTTTCCAACGAAAAAGAATAGCTTACTTTTTCATTGTCAAAATTATTCAGTAATTTTTTAAATTTATTTAAAGGAAAGTCATAGACTATTAATTCAGCAATCAAATCATTATATATGCAGTTTTTGCCAAAATCAAAGCCTGTTTTTTTAAGCAGATTATAATGTTTTTTTAAATATTTATTAAGCAGATTAAAATCATAATCAATATTATCAAATATTAGCATTACTGTTTTTGAAGGGTCATATTTTGCTAATTCAGGGTTGCTTTCATCAATAATATCCTCAAGATTTAAATATGTCTCTTTCATATTATTCGCTAACCTCAATCTTTACCTCCTTCTTTTTAAAAAAAGCAGGTATTTAAATTTATTACTTTATTAGCTTAGAACAACATAATTTATAGAAATCTTTTTAAACTATTCCATTTTTATTTCATTATTATGTCCAGTGTAAGAATAAAACTATCAAGCACAAATATTGCGCAATTGAATGATATTTGCAGTCAGATAAAAGATATTGCTGATAGGATGAAAGTTAAAATGAAAGGGCCAATTCCTTTACCAAGAAAAGAGATGAGGGTTCCAGTTAGAAGAACTCCTTGCGGTTCAGGAAGGGAAAGCTATGAAACTTGGGAAATGAGAATATCTAAGAGAGTAATTGATTTAGCAGTAAACGAGATGGCTTTAAGGCTTATTATGAGAATTCCAATGCCAAAAGGCGTAAACGTTGAAATGGAAATAAGAGAATAATTTTTCTAAATTAAAATATTTTTTAAAATCCAAAAGAAAGAAAATAAAAATATTATATGAATAAAATATATTTTTAAAGAATTTTTTCCAAAAAAACAAACAGCATTAATTAATTTATTATTATTTATTTTGCTTTTCTTATTTATAATAAATTTACTGCCTAAGTAATATCCTATTAAGAATACTCCAAGCCAAGGAATCAATGGATAGTAATCAAAAGTGTTTAATTGAGCATATCTTAATCCAACAATAGAAACATATTTGTAATTAGTGTTATAACTATTAACACTACTGCTAATAAACAGCACTATTAATCCAAGAATTAAAGCAATTTTTTCATTTTTAATAAAATAAGATAATAATATGCAAGTTCCAATACAATGAAGTATTCCGAAAAAAACAAAATCTTTTGGAAAAATTAACCAAGTAATTAAAGTAATAATTAAACCTAATCCTAAAACTTTTAATCCCCTTAAAAAAACAGCTTTTTTATTAACAAATCTTGCTTGAAGCTTAGAAGAAATTCCGCTAACAGTTAAAAAAATTAAAGGTATAATCATTTGAAATCTTCCAATAAAACCTGAATATAATTCTAATTTTGCAAAATCAAAGTAATTAATATAAAAAAGGCTATGAAAAATAATCATCATAATTACTGCTATTCCTCTGAAAAAATCAATCTCCCAAAATCTTGCCATATCTTTTTTTTACCTATAGTAATGAATTTCTTTAATCTTATAATATTTTGAAATAGCGAATCCAACAATGAATCCTGCAGCATGAGCAATATGGCCTATCCCATCCCCTCCAATTATTGCCAATACTAATTCAATAGCAAGAAATATTGGACCAACAATGCTTATTTTTAATGGCACTGGAAGAGGAAATATGAATAATTTAGTATTAGGTTCAAAAACAACAACGCTTCCAATTATTGCATAAACGAAGCCGCTAATACCCAAACCATAAATTCCTGGATTAAAAAATCCGAAAACAACATTTGAAATAATAACACTTGAAAAAAATAGAGTCATCATAAATTTAGTGCCTTTTCTTAGCTCTAAAAATGAGCCAAACATAAAAATAGCCCAGCAATTAAAAAATAAATGCTCAAAATTTGCATGAAAAAAAACGTTAGTAACTAAAATCCAAGGATATTTTAAAATATTCAAGCTATTATATAAAACTAAATCAAATAAACTATTGCCAAAAATTAACGAAGCAGCAAAGCAAACAGCGCAGGAGATTAATAAAAATTTTGTAAATTCACCAATCACTAACAAAGGCTTTCTTTGAGCTTTCTTTGAATAAAATTGCTTTAAATCCTCATCATTATAAAATTCTTCCATAAGTAATTAATTAATAATCTAAAGTTTTAAAAGTTTTTAATTACTCAATTAAAATCAATGAAAAAATCAATAATCATATTATTTGCACTGTTAATATTAAGCTCAGGATGTGTCAGATTAAATACTACTCAAGAGCTTAAAAGAAACGGATTAATGGATGTATTAGTTATTTTCGATTCTTCTTATTTCACAATTTCTACTTCATCACTTCGCCTTGTCGCTCAATAAGTTTCGTCATCTCATCATCAGTCATCTCCTCGGCGAACTTCATATTTATCGCTTCGTATTCGGCTAATAAAT
>JAQVLH010000056.1 GCA_028704265.1 Candidatus Nanoarchaeia archaeon | reverse complement strand
TTTATTATTATCATCCAATATGCTTTTGTGCACTATAATTTTTTTAGGAAGTTTATTTGGAAAATAACACAACATATAATAATCCATTTTTTTGATTACATCTCCCTGAATTAATATTTTATAATTATTTTCTTTTTTTCCAAATGCAATATTTGCCATCATTATTGTAGCAAATCTAGGGTCAAGATCAATTATTTTTCCATTTAAGCTCATATTTAATGTATATTCCCTTTTTTTACTTATCAGCAAATCATATTGTTCAGGAAAAGATTTAGCTAAATTAATAATACTAATTTTATTTGATTCAGGAAAAAATTCAATAGTTTCTATTTTTTTAAGGATATTTTCCAAATCAACATTTATAAAAAAATCTTCCTCAGGTGTTTTTAAAATCTCATTATTGCAGGTTTTGCAATAATTTATGTTAGGATCATTATTTAAAATTTTATCACAAGAGGGGCAGTAATTTGCCACATATTTCTTAGAACTTATTATTTCATTTAATTGTGTGTTAATTATTTCTTCTAATTTATTGCTTATTTCATCATCACGAATCTGTTCATCAAAATCTAAGCCAAATAATTTTATATACTTTTGATTATTATTTATGCAAGTTTTAATATACTTTTCAATATTTTCAGAAGTTAATTCAATATTATCATTATTAATATATTTTATAATGGGTTTTCCTACAATATTCCATAATAAAGGTACATAAACAGAATTTCCTTGATTTTTCAGGCTTTTGGAGTAAAAATCTATAATTGTCCAATCATAAATGTTTCCTAAATGAGGATTTTTTTTAATTTGAATAGGGGTCATTAATAAGGTTATATCCATTATATATTCATCTCAGAATTTATTTGGTTTGCAAGATAAGAATCTATTTCTGATAAAAATCCATATGCTTCTTTAATATTTTGCTCTGAAATATTATTAGGGTTATTTGTTTTTAGCTGAAAAAACTTTTCAGGAGATTCTGAAGTTTTATAATATTTATTAAACATCAAAATACCTTCTTTTTTGGATTTAGGAAATACTCCTTTAAATGCTAAAGAATAAATTGTTGCATAAATGCAAAATTTCATTAAAATTATCTTGTTTTCTAAATTAAAATCTTTATTCATTATGAATTTTCTTGTTTGATACAAAAAAGAATTTATGACTCTTATTACTTCTT
Source organism: Candidatus Nanoarchaeia archaeon (assembly GCA_028704265.1). Lineage (GTDB taxonomy): Archaea > Nanobdellota > Nanobdellia > Tiddalikarchaeales > Tiddalikarchaeaceae > JAQTTT01. The sequence continues at coordinate 5,664 of JAQVLH010000056.1, read as the reverse complement.
TTTTAATTTCATCCTGACAAACATTATTATTTAAAAATATATTATCTCCAATTAATGAATAACCATATAATTCATATTCTTTTTGAATATAAACTCCCCTATTATTATGCCAAAATAGTTCTTTTTTAACTTCAGGAATATCATTTATTGATTGCATATTAAAATCTATGGAAATATTTAATTCATTTTTTATATTTTTTTTAAGTTCCCTTAATTTGTTTAAAACTTCAAAAGAAAAATCTTTCATAATTAATAATATATCATAATCACTATACTCATTAAAATCATCATCTAAAGTGCTTCCATATACTAATGCACAATGAATTTTATCTCCAAAAATTGAAATTAATTTAGATTTTATAATGTTTAAATTGCTTATTCTAATATTTTTTTCATAGTTAAGCATAATTAAATTATATTAATTCCTTTTTAAAAATATATCTTTTTTATTTAGTGTATAAATCATCGTCCATTTTTGGATTATCACAATGACATTCATAATAACAATCACAATGACATTCGCAAAGATTGTAATCTGCATTTTTTTCAGAATTTTTATTTGATTGGATGAATGTTCCTGTTTCTAAGTTAAATATTTTGGCTTCCTTAATGTTTATTAATTTAAGTGTATTTTCAAGTTCGCTTAGTGATTCCATGTTATTTTAAATTAATTAATAATATTTAAATATTACTTTTTAGTAAAAATTTTTTATTAAAAAGCAAATTAAGCATACTTTTTAATTGTTCCTCATTTTCTTTACCATAAATCTTTGTTAAATCATTTAAATTAAAAGATTCTGTATTTTTTAAGGTATTAATAAACTCTTTAAATGAATTATTTACAAAGATAGTCTCTGAATATCCATTAAAAAAAGTATACACTTGTTTATCTTCTTCTCTAAACAAAATTGATTTTTTAATAAAATATTTTTGAAATTCCTCTATTTGTAAAGAATTTTTTATTACTGGCTTTTTAATTTTAATTGGACCAATCATTCTAGAATCTTTCTTATTTGAGACATTATTCTCTTTTAATGTATACAATCTGCATCCCCCATTACATGAATCTAATTCTTCGCAAGGAAGACATTCTTCTGAAACAAATTCATTTAATCTGAAGGGTTCCAAAACTTTCCATATATCTGAAAATTTATTTTCAAAAATGTTCCCATAATGAGCAGTATCATGTGAGCAACTTCTAACATTTCCTTTATAATCTATTGTTATACCTGATCTTCCTGCACTGCAGGATCTTTTTTTCATATTTAAAGTTTCATTATTTATTAAATCTTCAGGCAAGAAACATTTAGGTAAAGCCTCTAAAATATCAACCTTCATACCAAAGTCTTTATTAATATCAATTAGGGTGTAACATAATCTTATTGTCTCTTCATTAGATAATGTAAGTTTGTGGTATTCATAAGGAGTATTTGTGGGGGGAGTAACAGGTGTAGCTGCAAATGATTTTATGCCATAGTTTTCATATAAAAATTTAGCTTCATCATAAACATCTTTTAAGGTATTTTTATTTACTACCATATTAATTCCAACAGGAATATTTTTTATTTTTACTAAATTATTTAAATTTGAATAAAAAACTTCAAGATTTTTGGTATTTGTTATAAATTCATATTGTTCTTTCTTATAATGAGGTAATGATGTAAGAATACCAAAATTATCTGAAACATGTAATAATTTTTCTAAGTTATCATTGTTAAATAATGACAGATTTGAATTTATTGAAAAATGAATGCTTTGTTTGTTTAATTTTTCTGAAAAAATCAATAAAGCAGGCATATTAAGTAAAGGTTCTCCTCCTGTTAGTGTTATTTGAAAAGGTTTGATATCAGTGTATAAAAGATTGCTAAGAACAATTGAATTTTCTTTAGTCATATAAGCATCTTTGCTTTTATTTAATTGCCAAGAGTTATAACAATAAAAACATTTATGGTTGCATGATTCTGTTAATTCAATCTGAACACTAGTGGGATAGTTTAAATATTTCATTGTATATTTTGAATATAATGTTATTTAAAAAAATATGTTTTAAACAATTAACAGTTGTTTTATTTTTTTGAATTACTTTTTTACATCAGCTTTGAGTTTTTTTTCCCTTTTTTTTCGTTTATTTTATATTCCAGTTCTCGTCCTTCTTTCCAGTTTAGTTCTTTTATTGCTTTGAGGGTAGGACTATTACATATTTTGAGTATTTTTTATTTTTTTAAAAAGAAAGTATTTTAATAATAACTGCTTAAAAATATTAATGGTTTTAAAGATTATTTTATCTGAGAATTATCATGAAACTGATGAATATTTTGAAAAATCATTTAATGAGCTTGAAGAATATTTTAATTTTGGATGGACTAGGAATATTCCATTATTGTTTTTGATTGAATCAAGAAAAGAAATGGATCTTCTTGAAGGAAGAAAAACAGAGGATTGGTGCATGGGCACAACAAAAGGCAGGCTCGTTTTTATTTTCAGCCCCGAAAGCCTTGAAAAAGAAACCTGCCACACCTATGAAAAAAATGATTATCTTATGGTAATAAAGCATGAATTAGTGCATGTATTTACAAATATAATTTCAAAAAATAAGTATTTCCCTGATTGGTTTTGGGAAGGATTGGCAGTTTATCTTTCAGGGCAAAACAACTTTAAGAAAAAAGTGAAAGAATTCAAAGAATTTCTCAAATATTATGATAATGGCGGAAGCGGAGTCTACTATGAGTCAGGCTTTGCAATTGAATTATTAATCAATAAATTAGGGAAAGACAAATTAATGGATTTAATATTTAATTGGAAAAATATAACCAATAAAGAAGAGTTTGATAATGCGTTCAAAAAAATTTATGATTTTGAGCCAAATTATGAAACTTTTAATAAATTGCTGAAATAATTTATTTATGTTTCCCAAAAGCAGAAAAACAAATAAAAGATATTAAAGAATATTTACATTTTTGCTAATTTGTCCATTATTTTCTTATTTTTTTGCATGAACTTCTTAAAAAATACGTTCGCCATAGCGACAGTTATTCTCTTTGGAGCAGGCTTATTCTCAGATGTTTTCATCATATTTTAGTTAACCTTTTTGTTTTTATATTCTTAATGTTTTTCAAAATAGGATTAAAGGAAGTTTTATCCAATATTTATTTAATAAAGACTATATATTAACTTACTCATGGATAATGATGCTTTAGTGGTTTTTGAAGGAAAAAATATCAGAAGAACATGGTTTAATAAAGAATGGTGGTTCTCAGTGGTTGATATAATGCAAGCATTAACAGATAGTGCTGATGCTAAAGATTATTGGTATAGGCTTAAAAAAAGAGAATCTGAGTCAGCTAATATTGAGTTATCGACATTTTGTCGACAACTGAAATTGCCTTCAGCAGATGGTAAAAACTATGAAACTGATTGTGCCAATACTAAAGGAATATTCAGAATCATCCAATCTATTCCTTCAAAGAAAGCTGAGCCTTTCAAGCAATGGCTTAGCCAAGTAGGTTATGAAAGAGTGCAAGAGATAGAAAATCCTGAACTAGCGCAGAAAAGAATAAGGGAATTATACAAGCTTAAAGGCTATTCGGATGAATGGATTGAAAAAAGAGTTAGGGGAATAGCTGTCAGGGATGAATTAACTGATGAGTGGGGCAAAAGAGGAGTAAAAAAAGGAGCTGAGTATTCAATACTAACTGCAGAGATATCAAAAGCGTCTTTTGGAATGACTCCATCAGAATACAAAGAATTCAAAGGATTAGACAAAGAAAATTTAAGGGATCACATGAATGACTTGGAATTAATCTTTTCAATGCTAGGGGAAAGAGTGACAACTGAAATAACCAAAGTCAAAGATTCAGTAGGCATGCCTGAACTTAAAACAGACGCAAAAAGCGGCGGAGAAGTAGCGGGCAATGCAAGAATAGATGCTGAAAAAAGAATAGGCAAGCCAATAATCACTAAAGATAATTACAAGCTAATAGATGAGAAGAAGAAAAGATTAGAGCAAAAATAATCATGAAAAAGAATATTAAACTAAAAGAAAAAACTGTCCAAAAGATAGAAGATGCAAGAAAAAGAATCAAGAGCAGAAGCTTTTATTCAGAAAACGAACTCAAAAAGAGGCTCGGCCTTTGAGTTATGAATTAATCTTTGACAAAAAAGCAGCAGAGTACTTAGAATTCTTGGATAAAGAGACTGCGAAAAGAATCTTTAATAAAATAATACTTTCAAAAGAAGAACCGCTAAATTATTTCATAAGGTTATCTGGAAGAAATGATTATAAATTAAAAATCGGACAATACAGAGTAATAGCAGACATTGACATAAATAAAAAGCAAGTACAACTAAACTTGATAGGTTTAAGAAAAAATATTTACAAACAATAAGAAATTATTTTTAATTCATAAGAATTGTGCGACACTGTCGCATAAATTAATATTTAATAAATAAGTCAGACACTGTCTGACAAATATCATAAATCATTTCTTCTTCCAAAAGCTCTAAGGACTCACCGAACAGAAAAAATAAATTAAAGGTATATTTAATGAATACTATTTTAAAATATGAATGTATTTAAAGTATTATGATTATTCCAGATCATGAAATTAAAAGATTAATTAAAAATAAAGAATTAATTATAAATCCTTATTTTAATGATTTTCAAGGCCCAAATTGTTATTATTGTCATTTAGGAACCAAATTTATGATTCCAAAAAAAGATGAACTTATGATTATTGATCCTTTAAAAATAAAGGACAGTAATAAATACTTTGATTTGATTGAATCAACTGAAAAAATAAAAATTAATCCTGGAGAATTTTTACTAGCAGAAACATTCGAGTCTTTTGGAGTATCTCAAAATTATGGTTTAAGACTTTTAAATTCTAGTTCTCTTGCTAGATGGGGAATAGCACATGCTGCAACAGGTATGGTTAATCCAGGTTGTGGGATTGAAAAGCCAGTAAAAATAACTTTAGAATTATTCAATAATTTTCCTAAACCTATATTATTAACTCCAACAATAATGGACACTAAAGGCGATATAACTTTTGGAACAGAAGTTATGAAAATCATTGTTGAAAAATTAATCTCACCACCTGAAAAACCTTATAATACTTGGAAAAATGCAGCTTATGGTGAGGATTATAATGTTCAAAGTTCAAAAATGTCAAATCGATTCAGACAAGTTATAAATATAAAAGAAAAATTAAACCAATAATCATTTTCTAGTTATTGAATTAATATTGTATTCTTTTGCTTCAAAAAATTCTTTTGTAAAATTTGCTACACTTACAGAATCATAATATTTATAGCTAAATATATCTACATAAACATTTCCTGTTTTATTAACAAAATGTGCATTTATTAATGAAGTTCCTATTAATTGGTTAATAATAAAACCTGTAGTATTTTCATTTTCTCTAACATCTAATATTATTGCTTCATCAAATGTTTTCATCTTAATTAATTCAATAAGTTTCTTAACATATTCCTCAATCATTTCTTTATTTTTAATTTTTTCAATATTGCATTTATGCAAATCTATTCCAGTCCATAATCCCCAATTTTTTTTATTGAACTCATTTTCATAATCCTCTAATTCATCATTATTTGAATACCATTTTCCAAAAAGGCCTTCTGCATCTCCCCAAATTCTTTCATAAT
>JAQVLH010000055.1 GCA_028704265.1 Candidatus Nanoarchaeia archaeon | reverse complement strand
TTATCAAAAAATGAATTCATAAAAAGATTAAAAGACAATGATCCGTTAATTTCTAATGTGCATTTTGAAGGAAAAGTATTGGAAGGAGCTAAAGAATATGCCAAACTTGTATAACAAAAGTGATTTTGATGAAAATTGGAATATTGTTAATGGATTTTTTAAAACTATTGAATCAAATTATAAATTGTTAATAGAATCAAATGAACATTCTTTAAAATACCCTTTAATTGATGAATTTTTTCACATTCAAGAAAAAATAGCTTTATGTCTTCTTATTGTAAAAAAAGAAGATGCAAAAGTTAATCATAAAATTATTATGGCTGAATTTAATAAAGAATTTGAATCAAATGATGCTTTTAAAAAATTCATTCCTAAATATTTTAAAATTTTTTCTTTAAAAGATTCTTTATTATATCATTTTGACAAAGATGTTGATTTTGAAGAAATAAAAGAACTTTTTGAATATATAGAAAAATTTAAAGAACAAGCAGAAAGATATTTTGTATACAAAAAGGTGATTTGAATGAGTAATAATTCTAAAAATTGCTATTTGTGCGGTAAAAAAGTTTATTCAGGAACTGGAACATATTATTATGGAAGATTAATACATTTAAAATGCAAATACATAAAAAAAGCAAAAAATGAAATAAAAAATTAATTTTTTATTCGCACTTTAATACTTCAATATTGTAAGCTGTGAACTCTTGGGAGCAATTAGCGCTAAAGAAGTCTAAATAATTAGGAGATAGTTTCCTCCTTGCCTGTTCGTCAAGGATTACTAGAACGTTTTTTGGAAAATTTGAAATGTTTTTAATTACTGTTGCGTTTGCAAATGTGTCTGTAACATTTCCAAACATCCATTCATCATCGCTCATGCCAGTGATTGAATATTCTAGCGCATAATCTGCTCCTTCGCCATACCATGTTGATGCTGGAGTCCAAGAGCTGACAATGGATAGATTGCTTCCATTGACATAATTATAAGCTGCTTTATAGTCAGCTAAGGGCATTGAAAAATCAAGGTTAGGATATTTTATTCCATCAATGTCAAAAACGCTTCCATAAAAAGCAAAAATCATTATTATTAATACTAAATAATTATATCTTATCCTGCTTAAGCAATAGGCTATGTAAAAAAAGAAAGGAAATAGGATAAAATACTCATACCTTGTTGCAAAAGATTTGACAAATAATATTCCAATAAAAGGAATGATTGAATAAACGAGTAAGCTTAAATTAAACTTTTTATCTTTTAATGCAAAGATTATTCCTAAAATTAAAAATATTAATAATGGAATATAATTAAAATAATAGCTAATGTAGAGGTTAAAATAGGAGATTACTCTAGGGATTATATTATAATCTAAAGTACTTAATCTTGATGCAATTATTAAATAAACAAAATACAATCCTAAGATTGCGAAAGCTATGAAGTATTTATTGGTTAATAATTTCTTGCTAAAAAAATTAATAATATAGATTAGCACAAATAGGGGAATTATAATGTAGCCCATTGGCTGCAAATGAATTGAAGAATAAACACTTACTATTAAAGCTAAATAGTCCATCCATTTCTTGCTAAAAATTTTTTCTTTCAATATTGCTATTTTATAAAAAATGTAAAAACTTAGAAAGTAAAGGAATTGAAACGCTTGATAAAACCTTGCTTGCTTGGAATAAATGATTTCTAAAGAACTAAGAGCAATTAGTATTGGAAATATTAAATTATTTTTTTTAATAAATTTTTTTGAAAACTTGTAAGCAAGATAGACTGTTAATGCTCCAAAGATTACTGAAATGAATCTTGCGCCAAAATCTCCGCCAAAGATTAATATAAAAAACGCCATTAAGTAATGAAAAATTATTGCCCTATCATAACTTATTCCAGAATCTAATATTGGAGTGCCATGAGTTAATATTGCTTTTGCAGCTGTTGCTGAAATTGTTTCATCAATCCACATGGAATCAGAGTCTAAATAAATTAATCTTAAGAATATGGAATAAATAATTATTGCCAGCAATAAATAGCTTTCTTTTAATTTAAACTTCATTGAATAATTAATGCAATTATTTTTTTATAAAACCTTTGAACTAAATTAATATTTTTATTTTACTTTATTATCTCCCAGCTTTTTCCTTTATCTGGGCCTATTCTTTTTAGAATACCTAATTTTTTTAGTTTTTTTTATATTCCATTCAACTCCTCTTCTACTAAGACCAGTAATTATTTCAAGTTCTTTATTACTAATTTTTGGTTTTTCTTTAATTGCAAGAATAATTTTCTCCACAGTTTTTTGAATATTAATGTCTTTTCTGTAAAATATCACTCTAAACCAATCGAAAGTGACTTTGAAATCAACTAATACCCCTCTTTCAGAAATTAAGTGTTTTATTATTTTTATTGTCTTTGAATTAAAAGAATTAAATTAATTTTTTGTAAATATTTTTTCTTAAGCCGATTAATGTTATTTGTATTTGTTTATTATTTGTGTCAATATCTGCTATTGTTCTATAATCCCCTATTCTTAATTTGTAATCTGTTCTGCCTGCAAGTCTTATAAAATGACTTAAGGGTTCTTCTTTAGATTGCATTATTTTATTAAATATTCTTTTTGCTGTTTCTTTATCTAATGATTCTAGGAATTCTCCTGCTTTTTTATCAAATTTTATGTCATAATTCAAATGCCAAGCCTCTTTTTCATTTCATCTTCTGTGTAAAAGCTTCCTTGTTTTATTCTCTTTCTAGCCATTTCAATTTCTTCAATTGTTTTAGCGCTTAATTCTGGTTTTTTTTTGCAATTCTTTGCTACAAAAATTATTTTTCTTAATAATTCATCATAGCTTTCATTCATGTATTCCCGAAAAGAGTCTAATTCCATTTTTGTTTCACTTCTTAATTTTATCGTTGTTTCACTCATAAGTATACTAAGGTATACTTTAGTATATAAATATTTCTAGTTGACTATGAAATAAGTATTCCAACACTGCATCATCTGTCTTCCTCCTGCAGTATCAAACTCTATTCCAAGGGGTGGGACAATCTGTCCCCCTCCTTTGAAAGCTTCACTCAAAGAAATATCTCGTTTCTTAAGTTTTTTCAAATAATCTGATGGATTTACTGATTCAGTAAGCACTGATACAACATCGCTTATAACAAACCACCATTCATCATGAAGCCTAAATCTTCGCACTTGTTTTTCTTCAAATAAGATTATTTCATTCATGTTAATCACTCTGAAAATTCAATTCCTTTTTAATCCATAGTAAGGTTTCTCTTTTTTTAATAATTAACTATTAAACTTCCGCTAATTAATTCATTTTTTATAAAAATGGTATAAGAATTTTTTTAAGATTTAGAATAGTTTTTATACCAGTCTACGAACTCTTTAACACCTTGTTCTATTGACACTTTTGGCTCATAGCCAAGCAATGATTTAGCTTTACTAATGTCTCCTGATGTGAGCAAAACATCCCCTGACTGTAGTGGCATGAAGTTAATCTTAGCTTTCTTATCTAATGCTTTCTCTAGTGCTTTAATGAAATCCATTAAATTAACAGACTCGCCTCTTGCTAAATTAAAAATTTCAAAAGAATGATTCTTGTCAATTGATAATAATATTCCATCCACTATGTCATCCACATAAGTGAAATCCCTTTTCATTTCACCATTGTTGTAAACATCTATTACTTCATTATTCAAAATCTTCTTGGTAAAATTAAACAAAGCCATATCAGGCCTGCCATACGGACCATAGACTGTGAAGAATCTTAAGCCAGTCATGTTGATTCCAAATAATTTATGATAAGTGTAAGCAAATAATTCATTAGATATCTTAGTTGCTGCATATAATGAAATTGGAGTGCTAATATTATAATCCTCTTTGAATGGAGGATTAGTGCAATTGCCATAGACTGATGAGCTTGAAGCAAAAATTACTGATTTAATATTTTTTTCTCTTGCAAATTCAAAAACTTTCAAAGTGCCTAAAGTATTATATTTTTCATAGATTAAAGGATTAGTTATTGAATATCTTACTCCTGCTTGGGCGCCTAAATGGCAAATGGCATCTATTTGCTCAATTACTTCATTTAAGCCTTCTGAAAAATCCAATTTATAAAACTTGAAATTAGGATTCTCTTTTAAAATTTTTAGCCTATCTTCTTTTAATTGAACATTATAATAATCATTAATATTGTCTATCCCGATTACTTTATCTCCTCTTTCTAGCAAGGCTTTGGAAGTGTGAAATCCAATAAAACCTGCAGCCCCAGTAACTAAAATCGTTTTAGGCATAGATTAAATTTAAAATAACTCTCGTTATAAATGTTTTTGAAGTTCTTTTATTAAAAATTTGTATCAATTAGATTAAATGCGTCTTTGTCAAATTTTGAGAACGCAAACCACTTCTTGCCCAAGTCTTTTAATGAAGCTCCAAAATGATAAACCTTTGAATTATCAATTATTAGAAACCTGTCATGGGATTTTTTGAATTCTTTAACTTCAATAGTTGGATATTGAGAATTGTATTTAGCTAAATCAAGCAATAATTGAGCGGAAATATCTTTAGTGAAAATTTTTACTTTTGCATTACTATTTCTTTTGCTTAGTAGTGTTAAAACAGAATCATCAATGTAATTATCAATAAGAATAATAGAATTATTTGCAAGTCTTATTAAATCCGAAACGAATTTGTAAGCATCAAATATTTGGCCGTCAAAAAATATTCCTTTTTCAGGCTTAATATCTTTGCTTTGTATTGCATCAAAGACTTCTTCAAATTTTTTGTCATATTCAACCTGTTTTAATTCAACATTATCTAATCTTTGAAATATTTACGCATTTGAAGAAATAAATTTTCGCATGGAAACAAACGCATTCATTATTTGGATGCTAATTCTTACAGCAGTATTGCTTTTTAGCACTCCTGAAAGCATTGCCACTCCCTGTTCAGTAAAAGCATAGGGTAAATATTTTCTATGTTGTCCACGCTTGGCGTTTAAGGTCACAAATTGTGACCTTAAAGAATCAAATTCAAAATCTGTTAATTGAAACATGAAATTTTCTGGAAATATTTCAATATTCCTTATAATTGCTTGATTTAGCACTTTTGTCTTCACATTATAAAGTTCTGCAAGATTTGAATCAAGCATTACTTGCAATCCGCGAATAAAATGGATTTTATTTTTAATTTCAATATTGTTTAAAATTAAAGATTTAGTTTCAATATTATTTGAACTTAATGATTTATTTTCCATTTACATTAATATAATTTATTTAATTAGTAAACTTTGGATAAGAATTCCTTTAATAATTATTAGAAAAAATTTATTGTCTCCAAGCATTCTCGGCATCTTCCCAATTGCCTAAATCTAAATACTTGCCTTTAATTGTTACTACTTTTATTTTCTCACTATTTTTTAGTGCTGTATTCATAACATCAGGAACTTGATATTCATTTTTTGCGCCAGCTGAAGTTTTTTCAAAATAAGAAAAAAACTTGGGACTAAAAATGTAAACTCCTAAATTTATCAAATATTTTCCATTTTTTGTTTTAAAGGTTTCAGCCTGCTTCATTGTCGGCTTCTCTAAGGATTCAATTAAATTATCATTATTATCAACTTTTAAAATACCATACTTTGTTGGATCATCAATCTCTCTAGCTAAAATAGTTGCAAAAGGCTTTTCTTTATTATGCAAATCAACAGCTTTAATTATCTCATCTTTGGGCTCAATAAATGCATCACCAACATGAGCCATGAAATCCTCATTAATCCAATCTTTTCCTTGATAAATCGCATGAGCTAAACCTTTCCTTTCCTCTTGAAACAAATAACCTATTTTTAAATTGCCATTATTTAATTCACTGCCATTACCTAAATGGTCAATTATTGCACCTTTATGTGTTCCGACAATTACTATTATTTTATTTATTTTGGCATAAGAATGCATGGTTTCAATTACATGGTCTATTACTGCTTTTCTTTTAATAGGAAATAATTCTTTAGGATTCGCTTTAGTAAAAGGATGCATCCTTGTTCCTGAACCAGCTGCGGGGATTAGACCAATCATTAGTATTTTGGAAGGGAGGGGTTTTAATAAATGTTATTTTTTTACCATATAGTAATTAAATAAGTGAAAGGGTTATTAAACATAAAATTTTATTAATTTTTTAATGTTTACTGACTATTTAATTAGATTACTGCATGATGAAGTTAAGAATCCTAGAAATCTTGAAGTGCCTCCAAGAATTTCTGATTTAACTGAAAGCGAATTGGTTGAAAAATTAAAAAATTACACTACCTCTAAATCCAATCTTTATGAGTTAAGAGAATTGCATAAAGGCTACATGCTAAAATTAAAAAGATTAAAATATGAATCAAAAGCATTGAAAAGTTTAGAAAATTTAATTGATGATGATTTGAAACATAATAAGCATACAGCAATTATACTTAGCATGGTTGGGGTTTATAATTTTAAATTTAAGCCTGATATTAATGCTGAAAAAAAGATTACTATTAATTATTTAATTCAGAATTATCCAAAAGTGGAAGATAAGGATTTCAATTATTTTTATTATTTAACTTCAAAAGATAATTTTGCTGAGATTGAAAAGTTGGCAAATGCCCTTGATTCAGACAAAAATAGTTTTTTTAAAAATAATAAAAAATTATTTACAGTATTTTACGGATTCATCGCGCATGATTCAGATAAAACTGTTTAAAGTAATCTTAAACTCTGGGCACATAGATTTGTATTCGCACCAGTCGCATAATCTTGATTTGCAGGTTTTGAATTCCTTAGCATTTTCAATTTCATTAATAGTTTTAAGCAAGGATTGCCTTAAATCAATTATTTGCTCTTTTGTTCTTTTGCTTTGCAATAATTCATTAAAATTAAGAAAGTGCCAATTCAGGACAACTTTTTCCGTGTTGAATTTTTCCATTACTGCTATCTGATAAGTTGCCAATTGATTATCGCTATCAATATCTTCCTGGCTTTTTAGCCAATTATTAGTCTTGTAAT
>JAQVLH010000054.1 GCA_028704265.1 Candidatus Nanoarchaeia archaeon | reverse complement strand
CTTCAACAGTTAATCCTAAGTGCTTTGCAAAATCAAAAACTCTTTTAAATATATCCCTATTTAAGCTTTTAGTTGGAGCAATATATAAAATTTTAAAGCCTAATCCTTTGTCAAGTATTAATTCAAAAACTGGCAATATTGCTGCCAAGGTTTTTCCATAACCAGTTGGAGCAGTAATTAAAACATTTTTTCCTCCCATAATTAAAGGAATAGATTTCTTTTGTACACTGGTTAATTCGCTTATGTTATTAATTTTTAACCATTCATTTATTTTGGAACTTGACATTATAAACACAATTTAAGCATTATTGAATTTAAAAAGTTTCATTTAATTTTTAAATAATCCCCTCTTTATTATTTATTATGAAAAATATTTTTTTGAAGGTTTTAGAAAATATTAAACCTAATTCTCAGGAAAATAAATTTTTTAATGAAGTTTCTAATAAAATTATAAAAATATTAACAAAAAATGCCAAAGAATTAGGAATTGATATTGAAACTGTTTTAGGCGGAAGCGCTAGCAGAGGCACTAATATGAAGGGCAATCATGATTTAGATTTTTTTATAAGATTTAATTCAGAAAAAGATATAGATAATTATTACAAATTATTAATCACTAAAAGCTTTGACGGATTTAAAATAGTTCATGGAACAAGAGAATATTTTAAAGGTTTTATTGAAGGTTTTAAAATTGAATTTGTTCCTAGCATTAGATATGATTCTCCAGATAAAGCAACTAATTCTGCTGATATTAGTTTTTTTCATATTAATTATTTAAAAAAACATTTTTTAAAAAATCCGCAATTAAAAGATGATGTATTATTGCTAAAGCAATTCTTAAAAGCAAATGATATTTATGGAGCTGAAAGCGCTAGATGCGGGTTTAGCGGTTATGTTTGCGAATTATTGATAATTTATTTTAAAGGATTTTATAATTTGCTAGAATATTTTGAAAATGCAAAACCTAAAATAATTATTGATATTGAAAAGCATTACAAAAACCCGCAAGATATAATTGAAACTTTTAATAAAAATAAAATTACCGGGCCATTGCTAGTTGTTGATCCTCAGCTTCCGGAAAGAAATGCTGCATCATGTGTTTCATCAGATAGTTTTTCACAATTTGTTTTTAAATCCAGGCTTTTTTTAAGAACCCATAATCCTAAATTGTTTAATATAAGAGGATTAAAGCTTGAATTAATAATTGAAAGAAGTGAAAGAAGAGGAACAAAACTTATAAGCTTTAAATTAAAAGAATCTGACGATTTTGATATATTAAAAGCTAAAGTTTTAAGAAAACTTGGACAAATTGAAAAAAGCTTAGATAAAGAAGGGTTTAAAGTGTATTCTTATGGTGTTACAGATGATTCTTATGCTTATTTTGAAATGGAATCAATTAAGGTTTCAAACGCAAAAAAACATTTTGGGCCTTATGTGTGGTGCGAACCTAATAATTTCACTGAATTTATTAATAAATGGAATTCTAAAGGTATTTCAAAACCTTATGTTTTTGAAAATAAATTAGTCGTTGATGTATTAAGAACGGGGGATGCCAAAGACTTTATTAAGAAAATGATTGTTGATTATTTATGAAAAGAGAATTTTACACTTCTTATATTGAAAGGTTTGGCAGAGAATTCACTGATGAATTGATTAAAAAAATTAATTCTCCTTATGTTCATTATTTAAGAGTTAATACTTTAAAGATTTCCCCAAAAGATTTAATTAAAAGACTTTCACAAAAAGGTTTTGTTTTGGAAGAACAAGAACTTGATTTTTGCTTTAAAATTATATCAAAGCCTTTTGCTTTGAGCTCAACTGAAGAATACTTACTTGGCTATTTTTACTTACAGGATAAAGCCAGCATGATTAGTGTAAACGAATTGGCACCTAAAGAAACTGATTTAGTTCTTGATTCTTGCGGAGCTCCTGGAGGAAAAGCAACTCTTCTTTCTCAATTAATGAATAATAAAGGAGTTATTATTTCAATTGATAATAAACCTGAAAGGCTTAAGGCTGAAGTTTTTAATATTCAAAGATTAGGCTGCATAAATATTGCTTCTTTTGATATGGATGCTTTGAATGTAAAAAGATTGGATTTAAAATTTGATAAAATATTGCTTGATGCTCCTTGCAGCGCTACAGGAACTATGTGGAAAGAAAAAAAAAGAATGAAATCAGTAAATAAGCATATTGTAGAAGAGCATTCTGTCTTGCAAAAAAAATTAATAAAAAGCTGCTATGATGTGTTAAAAAAAGACGGATTACTGCTTTATTCAACATGCAGTTTAGAAGCTGAAGAAAATGATGAAAATGCTATTTATGCCCAAAGTCTTGGATTAGAGAAAATTAAGCAAAAATATTTTTTTCCTAATATAGATGACACTATTGGATTTTTTTATGCATTATTTAAAAAATTATGAGATATAATAAGTGTCTTTTATTTCTTCTTTTTTCCAATTTTTAATCATTTCTTCGCATAAATTTTTTTTCATGGGATTATAAATTTTTAAGCAATAATTTAGAGAAGATTTTATTACTTCTATTTTATCTTGTTCGGTAGAAATTTTAGCTTTTTTTATCTGCCAACTTAATAATGATAGCTCTTTTATATTCTCATAAATATCTTCTTTAAGGCTTGAATTAATCATTTTTGATTCATGGTTTTCTATTATATTTTTTGGAGAAATTATTTGCATTAATTCTGATTTATAACCTCCAATTTTCTTGTTTAATTGGCTTAATATTTGTTCAAACAATGATTCGCCTTTTTTTAGGCTTATTTTAAACTCTTTTTTTAGTAAATTATAATCTATTTCGTTATCTTTTAGCTTTTTTATCATTTCAGATTTTTTCATATTGATTTTTAAAACATTGCTTCTTTTATAATTATTATGTTTGAAGATATTATTAAGTCGTTTAAAGAAGAATTTTCAGTTGAGCCTAGTATTCCTAAAAATACTGAAATTTTTAATGATTCGTTAATTTTAATGAGCGAAGAATTAAAAAATCTTAAATTAAAAAACGGACAAATTTTTTCAAAAGGATTAATTATTTTTAAAAAAAAAGCGTTTAGTTATTTAATTGATTTTAATAGAAAAAAATTGACAAATTATTTAGTTTTAAATGAAAAAAGCAGCTTTCTGTTTACCTGCAATAGAATAATATTTCAAAAAGGAGTTAATGAATTAAAAGGAAAAGGACCTAATTTTATTGTTTTAAATGAAAAAAGCGAAATTTTAGGTATTGCAGTTAGGGAAAAAACAGGACTTAAAAATAAAGTCAATATTGGATATTATTTAAATCAAGATAGAATGAAAGAGCCTGTTTTTTAAAGCACTTTTAAATGATTAATAGTTATTGATTCTTTTAATGAAATATAATCTTTTAATGGGCCATTTTTTTCGCTGCTTCCCATAAAGAATTCATTAAATGCCGAAAATGATATTAATGAAGTTATTGAGGTTTTTATTTTTTTATTTTCATAAAATTTTTTATTGTTGAATTCATAAATATTCCATGTTTTTAATTTTGTTATTTTTCCTAAATAATTTTTAAATTCGTAATTTGCATGAAAATGCCCTAATATTAACATTTTTGCTTTTTTTATTGCTTCATTGCTTGGCATTTTATGGCCATGAATAAAAAGGTAATCATCAAGAATTAATTCATCTTTTATAATTATGTTTTTAAAATTTTTAGAATAATTCTCTATCAATCCGTCATGATTTCCTTTTATAATTATAATTTCTTTAAAATTTTTTGACAAGCCTGCCAAAAAATCAGTAATTTCTTTTTTGTATTTTGGACTTATTTCATGCTTTAAATCCCCTAAAATTATTATTTTTTCTGCACCTTGTTTTATTGAAATTATTGACTTAAGCATTATTTCTGATTGGGAGGGTATGAAATATCCTTTGTTTTGGAGCTCTTTTTCAAATCCTATATGCAAGTCTGAAATTACAAGATAATCATTTATTATTGCTGCAGGAAAATCCTTTATTAATTCAATCATTAACTTTTCATAATGTTTTTAATAAGTTAAATATTTATTTAATTCCATTATGGCAGACGAACAATGCATTTTTTGCATGATTGCACAGAATAAAATTCAAAGCGCAAAAGTATACGAAGATGAATTATGCCTTGCTTTTTTAGATATTAAACCTGCAACTAAAGGACATATTCAAGTTATTTCTAAAACTCATTCGCCAATATTTATGGAGCTTAGTGAAGCAATAAAAAATAAAATATTTACAATTGCTTTAACTATAGGGCAAACACTTATTAAAAAATTAAACGCAACAGGTGTTTCTTATATTATTAATGAAGGTGTTGGCGCCGGACAAAGAGTTGCTCACTCCAGCATTCATATTATACCTAGGTATGAAAATGATGAAGTTTCTATTGGCTGGCCTGAAAAGCAAATGAGCCAGGAAGAGATTTCAAAATATCTTAATGAAATTATCACTAAAATAACATCACAAAATCCTTCTGAAGTTTCAGCTAAGCCTGAACCTAAACCTGTTGAAAAAGTTGAAGAAAAACATAAAGAAGATATTAAAATTAATCCAAGAATTCCTAAATATTGGTAAATTATCAAAGACTCATTACAATTATTTTCATCAAATTATCATTTAATATTATTGTAATAATAAATGCTAAAAAAAAGCTTACCAAAAAGGGTATTCCATCTTTTATTTTTATAATTTTATATTTACTTGATTGTAATATTTTTATATCTTCTTTGGATAACCCTGTTGGTTTTTTAGTAACTAATTTGCCGTTTATATTTATATTTTTGAATATCCAATCACCTTCATCAAGTTTTTTAACATCTTTATTTACAAGAGTAATTTTATCTTCATAGATTTTTATTATATAATATAAGCTAAATACTATTAATAATGAAAATAATATTTTTTCTTTTACTTGAACAAAAAATATTGATATGAATAAAATTAGCGAGATTAAAAGTATTATAATGTGAAATTTTTTCAATTTTTTATAAGTTTTTGTTTTAATTAATAAAAAATAAGACCATGCTAAACCAAATATTATTCCGCTAAAAAGAGTGTTTATTAAAAAATTTGCATAAAATGGAAATGATAACGAAAGAACTGATAATTTATCTGATGGCAAGAAAAATAAACCTATGCTTAAAGCAGTAAGAAGCTTTAGATCTCCTCCTCCCCAAGCTCCAGTTTTGTATAATATAAGTCCTATAACAAAGGTTGCAATACTTGCTAAGACTACTCCTAAAAATATGGAGAAATTTGCAGTAATTATTAATTCTGTAAGCCTTATTAATAAAAATAAAAATCCAAAAGAATAATTAATATAATCCCACACAAGCCTATATTTTATATCAAGAATGCTTGTTATTAAAAGATAAATAAAGGATGTTGTTAATATTAACTCTTCAATCATGAATTAATTCAATGATTCATTTATTTATATTACTTATTGAAAAATTTTTAATAGGACAGAAACTAATTATAATTATGAAAGAAGAATATTATTATTACATTTTTGTAGCTTTTATTTTTTTAAAGTTTTTTTTAAGCGGCATTTTTTTAACTTTTCATACAATTATTATATTTTTAGTGCCGATTTTATACATACTTTACAATAAACATTATCATATATTTAAATTTGAGTTTAATGATACTATTCAAAGTATTTTATTTAATTCATTAGTTGGATTTGCTGCAGCTCTTATTTTAATTGTTGTTAGCGGATATTATGGAAACATGAATTGGGTTAATATTTTTACTTTACCTTTTAATTTAACGGCGTTGTTATTTCTTTTAAGTTTTAATTATGAATTATTAATTAGATACTTTTTTCAAAACTTTTTTGAAAAAAGATTCGGAAAAATACTTGGAATAATATTGCCTTGTTTGGTTGGAAGTTTAATATTCTTGCCTGATTTATTATCAGCTTCTGTATTTTTTATAGTAGGATTATTTTTTGGATATTTTTTTAGCAAAACAAATGATATCTATGGAGTTACTATTGGAGGATTTATTATAAGAGTCGTTATTGCCGTTCTAGCATAGGTTTTTTAATATTTAAAGTTATTTTAAAATATATGAATATTATTATTGCTTTAATATCAGGGATGCTACAGGGAATTCTTGAATGGATTCCTATTGGAAGCCAGAATATTATTGCAAATTTTTTAGTTTTAACAGGATACACTTCTTTACAAGCAAATGATATTGCATTATTTTTGCATATTGGAACTATGTTTGCAGTTATAAGTTATTTTAAAAAAGATTTACATAACATAATAAAACCTAAAACTTCATACGATTTAAGTATGTTATATTTTATGATTTCTAGTCTTTTTACTTCATTACTTATTGGAGGACCTATTTATTTTTTTTTAAAATCCGATTCTTCCATTTTTTTAAGTATTAATATATTTATAGGATTAATGCTTATCGTTACTGGAGCACTTCAAGTAATAAGGAATAATTTTAATTTAAGAAAAATTGATTCAAATGTTACTGCTAATGACGGATTAATTTCTGGAATTGCTCAAGGTTTTTCAGTTATTCCAAATGTAAGCAGAAGCGGAATTACAATTTTTTCATTATTGATGATGGGTTTTAAGCCGGATTACGCAGTAAAATTAAGTTTTTTAATAAGCATCCCAGTTATTTTTATTGAAGCATTTTATCAGGCATTTTTTAAAGGATTTGTTTTTGATATAGGATATTTAATTGCTGCTATTACTGCTTTTTTTATAGGAAGGCTTGTAATTGGACATTTTTTTAAATTTATAAAAAAAATCAATTTTTCAGCATTTTGCATCCTTCTTGGAATTTTAAGCATT
This sequence comes from Candidatus Nanoarchaeia archaeon, assembly GCA_028704265.1. Taxonomy (GTDB): domain Archaea; phylum Nanobdellota; class Nanobdellia; order Tiddalikarchaeales; family Tiddalikarchaeaceae; genus JAQTTT01. The sequence continues at coordinate 212 of JAQVLH010000054.1, read as the reverse complement.
ATTTCAGCAATATTTTAAAACCCTTTAGTTTCTATTTTATATTATGCTTTATTTAATTGGGAGCGGAATAAATGGATATGGTTCGATGCCTTTAGAAGGAATTGAAGCTTGTAAAAAAAGTGATTTTATTTATATTGAAAGATATACAAATATAATAAGCGATTCTGATATTTTAATGCTTGAAAAATTAATTGGCAAAAAAATAATTGAAC
>JAQVLH010000053.1 GCA_028704265.1 Candidatus Nanoarchaeia archaeon | reverse complement strand
TATTAAAACAGCTTTTAAACCTGAATTCTGGCAAATCTTTGCCTTTTCAACTACGCCTCCAACAACACCTATACTCTTATCAGGATTAACTGTCCCTGTAATTGCAGCATCCTCTCTTAAATCAACACCCATAAGCTCAGACATTGCTAGGATTGACATTGCAGCTCCAGCGCTTGGCCCTCCAATTAAGGGAGAATTAGCATTTATTGAATATAAAAAGTCTTTATCATCACAATTCATTTCAAGAGTTTGGCATGCAACATCAACTGCCATTCTGGCGCTTGATTGGGTGTCAGTCTCTGCCAAAGGCATTGTATTAAAAAAAACCCTTCCAGAACCTTCTAATATATTTAATTCAAGAGATGCAAACAAGCCTATTAATTCACCACCTCTTTCTTGAACCCCTAAAATTGGCATATTTGCTGCAAAACAAGATACAAAACTTAAACTAATTAAAGATAATAATAAAAATAATTTTTTCATTATTTATTCATCTAATTGAGTTTTTAATAAGTTTTTGAATAAATAAAGGACAATCGGAAAGAACGAGTACTCATCACATTAATCAGCCCGCCTGTTATTCGTCATTTTGTCCAATAATTATTAAAAGGTTTGGCTTAATATAGTTTAAGATGCAAATTATTAAGTGTAAAGATTTTTTTAAAATAAAAACTAAAAATTATACAATTTCTCTGGATTGCGAAACACCTGACGCTGATTTTAATTTCTTGTCCCACAGCCATTCAGATCATTTATTTAAAACTAAAAAACAGGCAATTATGAGCGAAGAAACCTATGAATTAGCAAAAATAAGAGGCTATGATTATAATTTAATGACAGATATTCCTTCAAATATTTCATTAATTAACTCAGGACATATGATTGGCTCAAAATCACTATTTATTAAAGAAGATAAAGAATCTTTGCTTTTTACTGGAGATTTTAGTATTAATTCGAGAGCATTTATTAGCGGATTAAAAGTTAAAGAGTGCAATAATCTAATAATTGAATCAACTTTTGGAAAACCAGAATTCATCTTTCCTGATGCTGCTACAGAGGTAAAAAAAGCTAAAGATTTTATTAATGATAATCTTAAAAAAGATTATTTAACAGTATTAATGGGTTATCCTTTAGGTAAGATGCAAGAAATCATGCATTATTTTAAAGATAATTCAAGCATTCTTCATCCAGAAATTGAAAAATATGAAAAAACTTTAAATAAATTCGGATTATGCAATGGAAATAATTGCAAACTTAATCCTGATTTATTATTCTGCCCTTCGCTTAATTCAAAAAATGAATATTTTAATAGATTTAAAAAAACTAGGGGATTGAAATTTGCAGTTTTTAGCGGATGGAACATCAACCCTTTTTACAGGAAAAGGTTCGGAGCTGATGAAGGTTTTACTTTAAGTGACCATGCTGACTTTAAAGAACTGCTTTCAACTGTTAAAAAAAGCAAAGCAGAAAATGTTTACGTGCATCATGGTTATTCTAAAGAATTTAAAAAATTTTTAAGAATTGAAGGAATTAATGCAATAGATTTATAAAAAATAATTTATATCTAATGCTTTAATGATTCCAATCTATCTAAGCACTGGATGCTATAATAAAAAGGAAAAAACTATTGAAGACATGATTCTTAGGGCTGCAAGCGCTTCGCATAAAATACAGGGAGTTGAATTATCTTTTCTTGACCCTTGCGAGCTTGAATATTTCAATTACTCGGATAAAACTGATAATGCTTTGAAAAAGATGAAATGCACCCTGCATATGCCTACAAAAAATATTATTTACGAAAACAATGAAGAATGCAAAAAATTAATTGATAAAGCAATTGATGTTTATGACCATTTCAAATGCGAGGTTGCAGTATTTCATTATCAAAATGTCGAGTCTTTTGATTATTTAATTTCCAGATTTGGCAAAAGAAAAATGCTTATTGAAAACAAGGACCAAATTTCTGCAAAGGATTGCATAGCTGAAATGAAACCTTTATTTGAATCTTATCCTGATTTGGGCATGGTTATTGATTTCGAGCATGCCAAATACGGAGCTCAGCAAATCATTAAAGAATTCGAGGAAAAAATTTGCGAGGTTCATTGGAGCAGCCCTAAAATAAGCATTAACCATAACTCTTACAACACTATTTTAAGGAGCTTTGATAATAATATTGCTTTTGCAAGAAGGCTTAATAAGCCCGTTGTTATAGAGATTGATTTAAGGTCAGAAGATGAGCTTGAGAATGAATATTTGGAGATTTCTGAGTTTGTAATAAGGAAAGAGATAGGATTGCTTGATTATCATCTTAATAGGTATTAATTATTTCATTTTAGTCCAAGCTGATTCCCAGTAAGTAACATCTCCTTCATCATCAACTATTCCTAACAGCATTTTCTTTTTCACGCTGTGGCAGACCCTTATTAATTTAGAATAATCAATAATTTTTAATGAATCATTTTGATTACTGCAATAAACAAGCCATATTGCATGGTCTTCCCCTGGGCTTACTCCCTTGTCATAAACCCTAAAATCGAAGCCGTATTTTAGCGCAGTTTTTACAACATAGCCGCTGTTTCTTAAATCGCTAAAAACTTTATATTTTAAAATAAATCTTTTATCTTTTTTTGAAAAAAATTTTAATAAATCTTGTTCAGTTAATTCTTTTCCTGATTTAGTTATTATTATTTTTTCTTTATTTGCTAAGTAGAGCGCTTCTATTCCTGATAATTCAAGCTTTGCTTTTTCTAGCGTTCCTATAAAACCTTTTGAGTGCAAAGAATTTGCGATTCTTTCATCATTAATAATTACTAAATCATTAATTAATTCAGCAGTCATAATTTATTATTAGAACCTTTTAATTTTAAAACATTGTTTTTAACAAATAAAGAGATTAATATTATTAAAATAACCAATCCGGCATAAGAATAATATTCTTTTACTGATAAAATTATCATTCCAGTAATACTATTAGAATATCTTGTTTGTTTAGTTAAATCAACTCCTTTCCCTAAAATATTTACTGAAAAAACGCTAATACCATAATCATTCATTATTTCATTTAAATTATTTAACTGATATTCTTTTGATTGCGTTGAGTTTAATGAAAAACTCATATTGCTTATTTGTGAATTATTAAAAACTGTTAAAAAATATTCATTTTGCCTTAAACCAATATTTGTAACTTTTACTCTTGAATAGCCGTTAAAATACTCCTGAACTTCTAATTTTCCGCTGTAACATTTATCAAAAGGATTAACATTAAAAGTTTCGCTTAATGTTTTTGTTTTTTCGCAATAATTATTGCTTTTAATTATTAATTCAGCTTTTGCATCCCCTGAATAATTAAAATATTCGCTAATGTTAAAAACCATTATTTCTTTAGGCTCTAAATAAAAATTTAAATTCATTTTTTGATTTCCGTAGATTAATAATCCAGTGTATGAATCAGCCAATAAGCCTTTATTTTTTATGCTGATTGTAATATTCTTATTATCATTTTCGCAGTAATCCATAAAATTATTTGCTTCTATTATTTCAAATTCAAAGCAATTCAAAGCTTCATAATTTATTTTTGATTTTATTAAACCTGAATTATGTGAAATAATATTTATTTCTCCGCTCCTCAAACCTATTTCACCGCAAGATGGCATTAAATCAAATTCTATTATTTTTTCTTCATTTGATTCAAGAACAAAAATTTGGGGCTCTATAATTATATTGCTTGATGAATTAATTATTTGATAAGCATCCTGGCTGAATCCTAAATTTTTTAAAATAATACTTGAAGTTATTGTTTGCCCAGGGCATGATTTTACATCTTCTAATATTACTGCAGTTGTATCACAATTTCTTAGATTAAAAGATTCAGTAACGGTTTTTGATAAATTGCCATTTTTTATGCTAACTATTACCTGATTATTTTCAAGACTTACTGAATAAAATTCCATGTCATATTCTTTAAAAGTTCCTGGCAAAAGACTAACAGAAAAAGGGTCATTGTTTATCATTAAAAATAAATTTTCTTTATATTTTCCATTATTATTTACTATTACTTTATATGGCATATTTTGCCTTAAGCAATAATTGTCGTTTTCGCTTATTATTTTAATATCAACATTATGGCAATCAGCTACTTCATAATTAAATGATTTAGTTTCAGTTTTGCCTTTTGAATCAATTATTTTAAATGATGATGAATAATTGCCTTTGAAGGGCAATGAAATATTATAACTAATTAATTTTTGCTCCCCTGGCATTAAAAAAAATCCGTCCCCTAGCGATTCGCTAAGAGACAATACTGCTCCGGAAGAAACAGCAGATGACACTTTATAGTATTCAACCCCTGAATAATCGTTTTTCACAATTATTGAAGAGCCGAAGCTATCATCAATGCAATGCTGTTCCCCGAAAGCAATCCCTAAAAAAAATAAAAAAATTAGGGAGGTTATTTGTAGTTTCATTTCCAGTATTTTAACTCTGTTTTGGATTGGTTAAATGCTTTTACTCCAAAAACTATTAGAGCACTAAGCAATGCTAATCCTAGTATTGAAACGATTACGTTTGAAGCGCTACCTATTGTAACAAAGCCTGTCATGAAATTTGAACCATAGCTTAATGTTAAGTTCTCGCTTTTTATTGCAACATTTGATTCCATTACTTGGTATTCAATTGTTTGAGTTTTAGTCTCATTAGGCAATAAGTATACTAAGAACTTCTCGCTCTTTCCGCTTAATATATACTTGCTTTCTGGACTAACTCTTACTTCTCCATTGAATCCTAGCACAATAATTTCATATTCTCTTGCGTCTCCATTATTGTTCTCTATAAGGATTTCAAAAATTGCTGCTTGTTCTGCTTCAAGTTTTAATGAAGTATTCAAAGCAGTTACTGCTGCGTTTCCATAAGTTGGCAATTCATATACTATTAAAGTATAATTTGCGCTGCTGCATGCTTCACTGAAGCTTGAGCAAGCTGTTGCACTTATTTGGTATTGGCCTTTTTCTCCAACTTCTGAAAGCACTGGAACTTTTATATTTTCAGATTCCCCTGGTAATAATGAAACAGTTTTAGTTAATGATGCAAAATTATTTGCTACAATAACAATATAAGTGTCTTCTGTGTTTCCATTATTTCTTACAGTTAAATAATTATCTGAATGATTTCCAGCTTCAATTCTTATTACTCCTTTGTTCCATAAAGCTACTGGCGCATACTCTAATTCGCTTATTACTATTCCGCTAGCAATTGAACCAATTACTTGCATTTCTTCATTTTCTGCAATTATTTCAAAAGCTACATTTCCGTTTAAGTCTGCAATTTGTCCGCTTAAGTCAATAGTTTTTGAAACTGTTTGTCCTTTCTTTAAAGTAAAAAGTCCGCCGTAATACATTTTTGTTTCTCCATTTACTGAATAAACAATTCTTACATTTTCATCAAAGTCTCCTGTGTTGTTCAATGCAAAGTTAACAATTAAACTGTCTCCCTGTAATATGTACCTGTTTAGTCCATTTATTCTCATGTCAATTTTATTTATTTTATCGCGAGCTGAGACTGCAACTGTTATTTGCTTTGAATCAAGCACTGAATCTGAGTGTTTTAATTTAAGTGTTAAATTTTGTGTTCCAATATTTGCTAATTTTGCATTAACAATTACTCTTCCTGTAACGCTTTGTCCTGGATTAATTAATCCTGTTGACTCAACATTAGCAGTTAAGCTGCTTATTAATTCATATGAATAAGTTGTTGGATATGCTCCATCATTTAATACGCTAAATTCGCAAACACTTTGATCGTTTTCTTTAGCAATGCAATTAGTCATTGTTAATTTTCCGCTAACATCCTGTGAAAGAGCTTGGCCTGACATTACAATTTTTAAAATGCTTAAAGGCAAAATTTGAATTGCTTGGTCTGTTGAGCTAACTTTCATTATTAATATGTTTGCTCCTTGGATGAATGGGCTTGTAAAAGCTACTGCTTCTGCTCCAGAAGTCATATTAGCAACTTCTAAATTATCTTGAAATACTGAACTTCCTGCTCCGCTCATTTTAGGGCTGTAAAAATCAACTGTGTAAGTAACATTGTTTGTTTGGTTATTATTTTCAATTTTATATTGAACACTTAATGAACCTGCAATTTCTTTTAAATCAGTTATAGATATTTTTGAATCTCTTTTAATAGTAGTATCATAGTTAAAAAAAGTTTCAGCTATTACTACATTATTAATTAATAATTCAACAGTATATTTTCCATCACTAAGTCCTGAAATACTTGATGTTGAAGTATATACTCCATCAATAAGTAATTTTTCAGAATTACTATAATGACTTAAATAACTAATTCCGCTTAATACTTGTGCACTTGAAGTACTTGAACCTACTTTAAAATATCTTAAACTTAATGCTGATATTTCATAAGGATTTCCTTGTCCTGCTTCATAATCTATGAAACCGTAAAGAGTTAATGAGTCGCCAGCATTTACTGCTGAATCAAGCACATTAACGCTTGCAATGTAATTTGGTGCAGAGAATCCTGCTGCCAATCCTAATAATACAATTAGGGCTAAACTTAATTTTTTCATTTTTTTATTAAACCTCGCGATTAATGAGTAAGAAGTGAAATAATTGTGTTTAAAAATATTTCTAATTTCAAAGTTTTTTATAAGAAAAAAATAAAAAAGATAATTAAGGCTTAATGTAAATTATTTCATATCTTCCGTTTGCCATTGACTCTATTACTGCTATAGTATATTCTTCCAAAACCTTTATTAAAGTATTATTAAAATGCTCATCCTTTGAGTTATTAATAAATACTGGGCTGAAATCTTGAGCCAAATCCGATAGTTCATCAATCATCAGAAGACTATGAAAGATTTTATTTAAAAACTTTGCTAAATAAAAAAAATTTCAGGGAATTATTATTCCCTGTTTTTTATTTCTTTAGCTATTTCAAATATAAAATCTTTGGCTTTAATTGAGCTGACTTTTCCTTTTGACCTGCTCCTTACTGAAACCATACCTTCTTTTTCTTCCTTGTCACCCAATACTAATATATAAGGTATCT
>JAQVLH010000052.1 GCA_028704265.1 Candidatus Nanoarchaeia archaeon | reverse complement strand
TAATGAAGAGCTCGTTCTTTCAAGCAATTCTTCATCCATATTGATGCCTTTTTTAATAAGCTGAAGCCCTAAAGGCGTTGTTGAAAACTCCCATTCAGTCCTATCAATTAATAATATTAATCCTCTATCAATTAATTCTTTTAAATCATTTTCGCTAATTTTCAAATCTTTAAGATTAACTTCTTTTTGTTTTAATGACTCTAAAAAGAATTTTTTCTTTTCTTCCTTATTTAAATATTCTTTTCCAATACTCGTAATTTTTAGCAAACCATTAAGGATTGATAATAATCCTTCTTTCCTGCAAACACCTAAGGCTTTATTAAATTCATTTTTATCTAAACTTGAGATTTCATTCATTTTTTTATCTGATAAATTTAATTCAGTTAATAGCCTTATTTCAGGCAAACCTTTTTCTCTAACTTCCTCCCCTCTCAAAGTCAATGAAACTGCCTTTTTCTTTGATTCTTTTATTATAACTAACTCTTTATTGCTTAGCCACTGGGCAGCCTTTAAAACCTGAATCTCAGGCATTTTAGTCAATTCAACAGCTTTTGACAAGCTTAAATTATTAGATAAATTAATCAATAACTTTTTTTCAAAAATATGCAATGAGTCTAAAAGCTCGTCAATAATAACCATACAATTATAGTTAAAACCTTTTATTTTAAAGTTTTTTATTGGAAATTTTTTAACAATAAAAATTATAAACTTAAATGTTATAGGGTTTTTATGAAATATGAATTAATCATAGACTCGAGCAATTTTTTTTCAGCATTAAAAAAAGACGTTTTAAATTCCAAGCATAATTTTTTTTTGCAAACATTATCTTTTGAAGGGGATAGTGTTGGCCAAAAATTCAAAGAAATCATTTTAAAAAAAAATAGAAATATCGACATTAAAATATTAATTGATGATTTTCATCATTATTTTGTGGATGATAAATTTATATTTTCTAATTTTTTAAATAAAAATTTTATTTACCAATATAAAAAAAGCAATGAGATTGTAAAAGATTTTAAGCAAAACAATATTCAATTTAAATTTACTAATATTGTTGGAATATTTTTAAATAAATTAATATCAAGAAATCATAAAAAAATCTATGTTATTGATAATAATATTGCTTACATTGGAGGAATTAATATTTGCGAGCATAATTTTATGTGGCATGATTTAATGCTAAGAATTAATGATAAAAATATTGCAAATTTTATAAAAAATGATTTTGAATCAACTTGGAATAATAAATCAAAACCTAAATCCGAGCTTTTTGACGATTTAGAGTTAATTTCAGTAAATGGAAAAAATAATAAATTTGGCTTTAAAAAAATTCTTAATTTGGTTGATTCTGCAAAAAAAGAAATATGGGTTATATCTTCTTATTTGACAAACCCTTTTTTAAAAAAATTAAAAAAAGCGTCTGAAAAAAAAATTAAAATCAATATAATAAGTTCTGAAAAAAATAATTATCCCATGTTTAAAGATTTAATAAAAAAAGAATCAAAAAAAAACGGATTTAACCTTTTTTTATATAAACCCAGAATGAATCACATGAAAGCAATTCTAATTGATAAAAAATATTTAATACTTGGCTCTTCATGCTTTGATTTTATGAGCTATAATTTTCATAGCGAAATTTTTGCAATAATTACAAATAAAGGATTAATAAGAGATTTTACAAAAAAAGTTATAACGCAGGATTTGAAAGTATCCGACAAGATATTATAAGTTTATTAATCAAAAATATTTGTTTATTTTTATTTGATTCTGGCTTTCTTCCTTAAAATTTTTAGGAGGATTGATTGATTTGTATTCAAAACCCCAATCGTTAAGCATTTTCAAAGCTCTTGGTGAAATATTTGGAGCAGCTATTATTCCAATAACTTTGTTAATTCCTTTGCTTGATTTTACTTTCTCAATGTATCTTCTTAATTGAGTTACTGCACCAAGACCTGCAGTATATCTTTTGCATTCAATTATAACAAAATTTCCTTTTGAATCATAGCCAAAAACATCTAAAAAGCCGTATTCTGTTTTTTCTTCCCTATTTAGCGGCTTAAAATCATCACTAATTAATGAAGGATTATTATAAATCATATCGCTCATATCTTTTTCGCTTCCTGCCAGTTTTAACTGCTCAGTATCAACTAAGGGGTATGAAATTATTTTATAAACTTCAAAAATATTAATTAATAATTCTTCTTTTGGTTTTACGCTTGCAGCTTTTATTTCAAAATAATCAATTTCCATATTCATAGTTATTTGCGGTATTGAACTCATCCAATTTACAGGATTCCTTCCTTTAGGTTTATGAACTAATATGCATGAATCCGATTTTATTATAATCATTCTATCCCCTTCGCCTAAATAGCTTCTTGCTCTTCCAAAATAATTTATTTCACAATTGCACATTATTATTGTAGTAAATTTCTTATTAATTGAATTCTGTATTATTGCAAAATCTTCATTTAAATCCATAAGAATAATAGACTTTTACCCTTTTTTAAAAATTATTCCAAATCATTTTTACATTAAAAACAGGATAAACACATTATAAGTTAAATAATGCTTTAAAATACAATTAAATTACATTTCTTTTAAAAAACATTAATAAATACTTATATCTTAATTATTATTATGGATTATCCGAAAAAGTGGAAGTGCCCTAATTGCTCTGAAATAGTTGAAAACAATAAATTATGCACTAAATGTAAATTCAGATTTGGAAACCATTATCCTAAATTATGGAATTGCCCAAACTGCAATAATATTAATTCGGATACAGAATTTTGCAAAACTTGCGAATATCCAAATATTTTATCTATTCCTAAATTATGGCATTGCTATGAATGCAGCAATTTAATAAAAGAATCATTTAAATGCAATGTATGCGGATTTGAATTAAAAGAAAAAAAACCTGAACAGGAACATTTTATTGAAAAAAAAATTACAAAAAAAGAATTTATAGACAAAAAAAATATCTATATTGCTTCATTAGCAATTATATTATTAAGTGTTATATTAGTATTTTATAGTATTGATTTTTCTCCAGCAGAAGAAATTAGTACTGAAATATTGGCAGGAACATCTTTTTCAAAAGATTTTATATTAGCTTCTAATCTTGATAGTGTAACCTTTGAACTGCAAAGCCCTTCAGGAGAAACTGTAATTGTTGATGGAATAAAAAAATCATCAAATATTTGGAGCATTTCCAATATTGCGTTAAATGAAAGCGGAACCTGGGATGTAAAAATAACAGGAATTTTAGGAATATCTTCTTTTCAATCAGCAGATTCTTTAGAAATAAAAAATTCATGCATTAACAATTCTAATTGCTTAACTGGAATATGCTGCAATGGAGCATGTATTAATGTTTGTGATTCTAATTCTGATTGCGATGATTTTAATTCATTAACTAATGATGTTTGCTTAAATTCAAAAACATGCAATGCCACATGCATTAATTATAATTTAATTTGCAATACTATTGCAGGAGATGGTTTTTGTCCTTCTAACTGCAATAAAGATAATGATGTTGATTGCGTATCATGCAGGAAAGATGAAGCAATATGCAGCGGCGTATGCAAAAAATTAGAATGCAAATCAAATACTGATTGCAATGATAATAACGCATTAACCTTTGATAAGTGCATAATAATGAATAATGAATGCAATAATTTTTGTGAAAATAATTATTATGAAGGTTCATGTTCTGAAGGAAAAATTGAATATAATGGTTATTGCGTTACTCCCTCATGTATTACATCAGAGGATTGCTATAAAGAAGGATGGAACTATAATTGCATAGATTCCGGAACAATTAATGCTTATTGTTCATATTTTGAGTGTAATTCTGGAGAAATTGTTTGCTCTCAAGATGGAATAAATAAATGTAAAGTTCCTGATTGCAAAAGAAATAGTGATTGTTTGGCAGGACAAGTGTGTGAAAATGCTTGGGAATGCAATGCTAAATGTGTTGGCACTTCACAAATAAGCAATCCAAATGCATGTTCTGAAAATCAATATTTATGCTCAGATTCGTGCAAAGAATATGAAAATTTATGTTCTTGGCCAAATACCCCTTTAGATTCTAATCTTTGCTTATGTAATTTATCTAATGAGTATTTATTAAAAAAATCAGAATATGTTGAAATAATTCCAATTTCATCTAATCAGGAAAGCACTATTTATCCATTATCAATTCTTTGCTCTGGATGCAATTCAAGAACAGGAAATTGTTTTAATGCAAAAAAATACGCTTTATCTTATACTATTGTATATAATGCTGATTCTTCAATTTCTGCCTCAGTTTTAGGTTTAAGCAAAAATTATGATCATTCTTCGCAATCCATTCCTCCTCAACTTGAATCAAAAAATGAATATGTTTATGGAACAATTAATTGCAACAATAATAATAGCTTAATATTATCATCTGAATTATCAGCTTCAATTAATAATGTAAGATTATTTGTTGAAGAAGATGAATCAGTTGAGATTGATTTAATTGATTATACTTTGCAAAATATTTATACCTCCAATGTTTGCCCTGCATTTGACAAAGCAAAATACAAAATAAGTTTCGATATTGATTCGGTTTCTGGAAATTTTTCAATAAAATACGGTCTTGATAAAGATAATAAAACAATTATTTTAGATAGCCTTCAAAATGATGTAATTAGCAGAGGAATTGTTAATTGCTCATTAACAAATAATAATATTTCATTTGTTTCTGAAAATGATTTAAGTTCGTTTAAAATCTCATCAGTTCAATTATTTGTAGAAGGGTGCAATGAGGATGCGGATTGCGCTAATAATGATTTAGATAAATGTTCTCTTACTAAATGCGTGAATAATAAATGCCAATTTAATAGAATTAATAATGATTATTGCAGTTCATCAGAAATTGAAACAAAAATTGAAGTTAATCCAGTATTCTATTCAGATGATACTTATAATTTAGGAAGTTTTTATCTTGAAAATTCAAGCATTTGCGAAAATAACATAAATGATGGAAAATATTATATAATAAATGCTGAAGTAACAGAATTAAATGGAGATTTATTAGTAGGATATGAAGCTGATTCAAAAGGAACTATGCTAACTATTAATTCTCCTCAAAGAATCGTTATTGCAGGAGTAATAAATTGTTCAAAAAAATACAAATCAATTATTTTTTACTTGCCAAGATCAGGTTTTGCTTCAAGCTTTAATGTTAATAATTTTAAAATGTATATCAAAAATTTTGAAATGCTGCCTTATGAAACTATAGTAACAGAGGAAACCCTTACTGAAGAAGAGGAAATTGCACTTCTTGATTGCAAATGGCCAAAAGAGGCTAATATTACTCAAAATAAATGCGTAATGATATCAAATAATAATGAAAACACTAATATAATAAAACTTAATGAATTGGAAACTTATCATCCTATGTTTGGAGATAAAAAAGATACAGATTCTTTAGATCTTTCTAACATATTATGCGGAACTACTAATTATAATTTAAAAACGTATTATTTAACATATAATCTTGATGTAAATGGAAGAGTTAACCTTAATTCAGGAGTGCTTGATTTTTCAGAGATTTATTATACAGGATTTGAAGATACCTTGTATGATGAACAAAAAGGTATTATTAAATGTGATAATTATCAGCAGTTAGTATTAAAAAATGAATACTTGTTTGATATATCAAGTTCTAAATTTAAAAATGCAGTATTATATGTTAAATTAAATGAATAATGTTTAATTTCTTAAATACTTCTTCTTTACAGAAATTCTTTAAAACTATTAATCTTTAACTTAATTTTATGCTAAAGGTTATTTTTGACTATGAAAGCGCAAGAGCAAAAGCGTACACTGTAAGTAATCCTGAAGAGAAAAAGAATCATAGTGTTATTTACAGGATGGATAAGCAAAAATGGAGCTGTGATTGCAAATGGAATACATTAAAAGAAACCTACTGTTCGCATATAAAAGAAACTATTAAATATGAAAATAAAAAAAAAGCCGAAAGGCTTGCTAAGAAACTTGGAATTAAATAATCAACAAAACAAGCCAAGTAATTAAAGGAATGTTCATTATTAAATAATTCTTTAATAAACTTATAAATAAAGTTTTTGAGCCATTCTTTTTTATTAAAAATAATTTAAATAAATTATTTACTAAGATACAAATAGCTACTGAAATCCATGCAACTTGAGAAGTTATTGATTCTTTTACTAATGTTGAAATAGTTACTATTACTGAAGTTGTGCTTGCGAAACTTGAAAAAAAACTAACTGCATATATGCCGTTATTTCCAAAAATCATAAGAGCTATTTTAGATATATATAAAATTATTGCAATAAGCAAAGTAAATTTTATTGCAGGCAAAAAATTAAAAGGGCTTTCGGAGATTAAATCAGCATTGCTTATATTTCTTTTTTCTACTTTTTTAATTAATACAAAAGAAATTATTAATCCAAGTATAAAATATGAAATTAAAGGAAGTATTAATGTTACGCCAAAAGAAGTATTTACTAAAAAAGCCTCTATTAAAATCATTAATACACTTGCTATGTTCCCTAAAGTTATTCCAATAACATAAGAATCAGTCAAGGACTCATTTTTTTTGCTTAATAATGAAAGAGAACTTGAAACAGCTGTTGAGCTGATTATTCCTCCAATAAATCCTGAAATATATATTCCTTTATTTTTTCCTAAAAATTTTGATAATAAATATCCTAAATAACTTATTGACAGGATTAAAACAACCAATAGCCACAAACTATACGGATTAATTACATTAAAAGGATCAATTGTTTTATTTGGAAGTAAAGGCAAAATTATGAATGCGATTATTCCAAATTTTAAAGCATCAAATAATTCATTGTCTTTTATATTAGAAACTAATGAATGAATAAATGTTTTTTGAGAAAGCAATAATGAAATTATTATTGATAATGAAACTGCAAAGTAATAAAATTGCTCATAAAAAGAAATTACTCCTATTAAAAAAGTCAAAAACATTATTATTGTGCTTGTAAATCCAAAAAAATATTTAGAATTAAAACTTACTCCATATCCAACTATTAATAAAACAAACATTAACAGAAATGAAATTATTAAAAAATAACTATTATTAATTTCTGTTGAAACAAAACTTGATAAAAATCCTAATAATGAAATAAATGCTAAAGTTCTTATTCCTGCAGGATAACCTTTCTTATTTTTTTGCCTGTCAATTCCTATTAAGCCTCCAAGAGCTAATGCGAGCATAATTCTTAATAAAAATATTAAAAAATCCATGAATATTAAGGCTCATAGGTAATTTAAAAAAGTAATTCAAAAAG
>JAQVLH010000051.1 GCA_028704265.1 Candidatus Nanoarchaeia archaeon | reverse complement strand
ATATTCCAGTTTTTGTTAGCGGAGATTATGTTTTTAGCAAATTAAAATTAGGCTCTGATTTTTCATGCGGAGTATTAACAAATGGTTCAGGAGTTTGCTGGGGTAACAGTTATTATGGACAATTAGGAGATGGAATTGTTTCTGAAGAAGATGCTGGCACGAATCTGCCTGTTTTTATTATTAATGATTATTTATTTGAAGAGATAAATCCTGGTTTTGAACACTCTTGCGGATTATTAACAAATGGCAGTACTGTTTGCTGGGGAACTAATTGGGATGGAGAATTAGGAAAAGGAGTTTATTTTTCTAAATCTGAAGTTTCTGAAATTATACCTGATGAATATAATTTTATTAACAGTAATTATTATTGGAATAAAGACACTTTTATTAGTTTATTTCCAAGCAGTTATTATTCAGACCCTTCAGATGTTACTTTTGAATGTGTTGCAATGAATGCTACAAGCAGTTCATTACCTAAGAGCGCAAGTATTTGAATTAAAATTACTTGCTATTTATTAATAGAATATCTTGAAAAACTTTTAAAAACACTAAAATGTGAGATTATTGTGCAATGGATAAGATAGTTATTATTGGTGCGAAAGAGAATAATTTAAAAAATATTAATTTAGAAATCCCTAGAGATAAATTAGTGGTATTTACTGGAGTTAGCGGTTCAGGAAAATCAACATTAGCTTTTGATACTATTTATGCTGAAGGTCAAAGAAGATATGTTGAAAGCTTATCAGCTTATGCTAGACAATTTTTAGGTATAATGAATAAGCCTGATGTTGAAAAAATAAGCGGATTAAGTCCTGCAATTAGTATTGATCAAAAAACCACAAATAATAATCCTAGAAGTACTGTTGGTACAGTGACAGAAATTTATGATTATTTAAGATTGTTATATGCAAGAGTTGGAAAGGCTTATTGTCCAATTCATAAAATTAGGATTCAGTCTCAAAGCATTGAAACTATTATTAATAAAATAAAAGAATCAGAAAAAAATGAAGTGCTTATTTTGTCGCCAATTATTAGGCAAAGAAAAGGAAGCTTTGAACAGCAATTTAAAGATTTAAATAAGGATGGCTTTTCGAGAGTAAGAGTTGACGGCAAGATTTTCAAAACTCTTGACAAGATTACTCTTGATAAAAATAAAAAGCATGATGTTGAAATAATTATTGATTCAGTAAATATTGAAGAAGAATCTAGATTAAATGAATCTATTGAATTAGCATTAAAAAAATCTGAAGGGTTAGTAATTATTAAAGGAGAAAAGGAGGAGATTTTTTCAAGCAAGCTTTCTTGCCATTTATGTGATTATAGCTTGCCTGAACTTGAGCCAAGAATGTTTAGTTTCAACAGCCCTTTTGGTGCATGCCCTGATTGTAAAGGTTTAGGAGTTAAAATGGAATTTGATCCCTTGTTGATTATTCCGGATAAATCTATTTCAATTATTGATGGAGCAGTAAAATTATATAGGAATCTTGTTGATGGCTGGAGGGCTAAATATTTAGAAAATGTTGCCAAGAGTTTTGGATTTAATGTTTTTACTCCTATTAAAGATTTGAGCAAAGAGCAATTTAATGCTTTAATGTATGGAAGTGACAAAGTCATTAAATTCAAAATGACTATGGGTGCTGATTCAGAGTGGAGCAGAAACGGCACATGGGAAGGCTTAATTCCTCAATCTGACAGATTATTTAACCAAACTAATTCTGAATACAGAAAAGAGGAGTTAAAAAAATTTATGAAAATTCTTCCATGCCCTGTTTGCAAAGGAGAAAGATTAAAAGAAGATGTTTTGAATGTTTTAATTGATAATAAATCAATTAATTATGTTAGTAATTTAGCAATTGATGAAGCGATTAAATTTTTTAAGGAATTAAAATTCAATGAATCTGATTCAATGATTGCTGAAAATATTTTAAAAGAAATTAACAGCAGATTAGAATTTTTGAATGAAGTTGGATTATCTTATATTTCATTATCAAGAAGTGCTGGAACTCTTAGCGGAGGAGAATCTCAAAGAATTAGATTAGCAACTCAGATTGGTTCAAATTTAACTGGTGTGCTTTATGTGCTGGATGAACCAAGCATTGGATTGCATCAAAGAGATAATGATAAATTAATAAAAACATTATGCGATTTAAGAGATTTGGGCAATACTTTAATTGTTGTTGAGCATGATGAGGATACTATTAGGAAAGCGGATTACTTGGTTGATATTGGTCCTGGAGCAGGAATACATGGAGGAAAAGTAGTTGCATGCGGAACAGTTAATGATTTGATTAATGCTCCTAATTCAATTACTGGAAAATACTTGTCAGGAGAATTAAAAATTGAAGTTCCTAGTGTTAGAAGAATCTCTAAAGAATTTTTGGAAATAAAGAATGCTAATAAAAATAATTTAAAAAATGTTAATGCTAAAATACCTCTTGGAATTCTTACAGCAGTTACTGGAGTTAGCGGTTCAGGCAAATCCTCATTAATTTACGAATGCTTGCATGAAGGATTAATAAATGAATCAGAAGATATTATTAATAAAAATTTAATTGACAAAACTATTATTATTGACCAGAGCCCTATTGGCAGAACTCCAAGAAGCAACCCTGCTACTTATATTAAAGTTTTTGATACTATCAGAGAATTATTTTCTAAAACTAAATCCGCTAAGGAAAAAGGCTACAAATTAGGAAGGTTTTCTTTTAATGTTTTTGGAGGAAGATGCGAAAACTGCCAAGGAGATGGAGTTATTAAAATTGAAATGAACTTTTTGCCGGATGTTTATGTGCCTTGCGAAGAATGCAAAGGAAAAAGATACAATAAAGAAACTCTTAAAATTAAATTTAAAGATAAAAATATTAGTGAAGTTTTAGATATGAGTGTTTCTGAAGCTTTAGAATTTTTTAAAGACATTCCAAATATTAATAGAAAAATTGAAGTGTTGGAAAAAGTTGGATTAGGTTATATTAAATTAGGCCAAAGCTCTACAACTCTTAGCGGAGGAGAATCTCAAAGAATTAAATTAACTAGGGAATTAGGAAAAAGAACTATTGGAAAAACTTTGTATTTATTAGATGAGCCAACTACTGGATTGCACTTTGATGATGTTAAAAAATTAATAATGGTATTAAATGAATTGGTAAATAAAGGAAATACTATAGTTGTCATTGAGCACAATTTAGATGTCATTAAATCTGCAGATTATGTAATTGATTTAGGGCCTGAAGGAGGAGACAAGGGAGGAGAAATAATAGCTATTGGAACTCCTGAAGAAGTTTCTAAAAATACTAAAAGTTATACTGCAAAATATTTGAAAAAAATGCTATAAAACTTAACTTATTTAAATTACTGTTAATTATAAAATAATAATGAAATCTGAAATTATTGTTTTAAGCGTTGGCGGTTCATTGATTGTGCCTAATGAAATTGATGTTGATTTTATTAAAAGTTTTAAAGAATTATTAATTAAAAGGCCTGAAAGATTTATATTAGTTGTTGGAGGAGGAGGAACTGCAAGGAAGTATCAAAAAGCATTATCCGTTTTTGATAATATTTCTAAAGATGATGGGGATTGGGTTGGCATTGCTGCAACGAAGCTTAATTCTGAATTTATAAAAAGCGTTTTTAAAAAAAATTGCCATCCCGACGTTATCTCTAATCCTTTGTCTGAATTAAATTTTACTGAAAAATTCTTAATTGCTAGCGGATGGAAACCCGGATTTAGCACTGATTTTGATGCAGTAATACTTGCGCATAATTTAGGTGCAATAAAAGTAATTAATTTATCAAATATTAAATATGCTTATGATAAAGACCCTAATAAATTTAAGGATGCTAAAAAAATTGAAAAAATTAATTGGAAAGATTTTAGAAAAATAGTTGGAAATAAATGGAATCCTGGACTTAATACTCCTTTTGACCCTATTGCTTCTAAAAAAGCGCAAGAGCTTGGATTAGAAGTTGTTATTTTAAATGGTAAAGATTTAACTAATTTAAATGATTATTTTGATGGAAAAAAATTTATTGGAACAATAATAAAAGATTAGTTTAATTTAGGTCCTAAATCTAAAATATTTAAATTCTTACTTTTTTTAATTGCTGAATAATTTTTTAATACGCTTTTAATTTTTTTTTCAAATTCAGGATATTGAATTATCATTATTTCTAAATTATTAAAAAGCGTGTCTTTTCTTGAAGTCATGAACGTTTCTTCAATTAATTCTGCTGTAAGTTCTTTTTTTGCATTTAATTCATTTTTTAATTTAATTCTGCAAAAATCCATGTATCTTTTCATTATTGCAACATTAGTATATCCTGAATATTCTGAAATATCAGTTAAACTTAAATTTTCATTTTTATTTTTTTTATATTGATAATAAAATAAACCGCATAAAGTGCATGCAAGCGATTTTCCTATAAATTTTTGGTTATTTAAAATATTTGAATTAACCGCGTTTATCATATTTTTTTTTATTTCAGCATTTGCTTTAAAATAATTTATTAAACCAAGAATATATTGTTTAGGATTAATAAAATTATTAGATAACAATTCATCCTGATTATAATAATTTTTTTGGTATTTTATTTTTAATGCTGATAATGAGGATTTAAATTGTTTATAATTTTTTATTGATTTATCAAGATTAAATAATGAAAAAAATATTTTATAATCTTTTTTTTATGATTTATTTCATATGCAAGATATAATGAAGCTTCAACTATTGATTCTAAGGTTCTTCCATTAAGCATTTTATTTTTTAAAGATTTAATAATATAATCAACAGCGCTTAATTTTACATATTCTGGCACAGTTTCATTTAAATTAGTTGTTAATAAATTTAAATAATTTAAGCATAATGAAAAATTTCGGGGTTGAATATTAAGATCATAATAAGCAAAATCCCATTTTTTAAAAACAGCATCTTTATCATATTTTTTATATTCATTTATATCTATAGTAGTTGAAAAAAGAGTTAAAGGATGATTATGAATCTTATTAGGATTATCTATTATCCTTTCATCAAGACATAAATAATTTCCAACAATGCTTGCGCAATTTTTGCAAACAACTTCACTATATAATTCATTAAAAAAATAGTTAGGATTTATGCAGCAGCAATTTTCCAAATTCTCATCAATACATGATATCATTTCCATTAATTAATTAAATCAAGCATTTTATATAAAAATATATGCTAATAGATAAAATATTTAATTACTAATTAAATATTAATTAAAATATGAATAATGAAATAAAATGCGATAATGAAGACAAAAAAGTTGTTTTTACTGCTCAATCTTGCAAAAATTTTCATTTAAAAGAGCTTATTTGCAAACACGTTTTTGAAAACAAGGCTGTACCCATTAATCCTTTTATGACTTATGGATATTTTTTATATGAACTAGTTGAAAAAGATTTAGTGAGAAATGCAAATAATTCTATTCTCAAAAAGTGCGATGAATTATGGGTTTATGGAGAAATTAGCAATGGAGTATTAGCTGAGATTGAATTGTTTAAAAAAATAAATAAGCCTATAAAATATTTTTTTCTTTCAAAAAAATATAATGAAATACGAGAAATTTTACCAAATGAAGCCGTTTTTGAGCAAAATAGCAATTAAATGAAAAGATTTTATAGTATTAAAATATTAAACAGATAATGATTAATTTGAATTCTTTGCCTGATAAACCTGGCAGTTATCAATTTAAGGATAATAATGGAAAAATTATTTATGTAGGAAAAGCTAAGAATTTAAAAAAAAGAGTCAGCAGTTATTTTATTAATAAACATTTGGATGAAAAAACTAAAGCATTAGTAAGAAATATTGATAATTTAGATTTTATTGTTACTAATAATGAAATTGAAGCATTAATATTGGAAAACAATTTGATAAAAAAGCATAATCCTTATTACAATATTAGCCTGAAAGATTCAAAGACTTTTGCGTTTATTAAATTGACTGATGATGAATTTCCAAGATTTGTTATATTGAGAGATAGGGAAAAAGGAAATAATGTTTTTGGCCCTTTTGTGCTAGCTTCGGATAGAAAAAATATTTTAGAATTTATTAATAAATCATTCAGGTTAAGAACTTGCAAAAAATTGCCTAAAAAAGAATGCTTAAGATTTTATATTGGATTATGCAGTGCTCCTTGTATTAAAAAAATAAGCAAAGAAGATTATTTTGATTCTGTTAATAAGGCTAAAAATGTTTTGCTTGGAAAAAATGATGAACTTGAAAGTGCATTAAAAAAAGAAATTAAAGAATATTCAATAAATCAGGAGTTTGAAAAAGCAATAGTTGTACGTGAGCAATTAAAGGCTGTTAATTATTTGAATGAAAAGCAGTTAATTCAAAGAAGCAAAAAAAATAATGAGCATTTTATTGATTATTTAATTGATAATTTAACAGTTTATATTATTATTTTTAAAGTTAACAACGGATTAGTCAGTGAAAAAGAGGAGTTTGAATTTAATTTTTCTCCTGATTTTTTTTCGCAATTTTTATCCCAATATTATGCTGAAAATGATGTACCTAATGAAATAGTTTTAAGAGATGAAATTGAAGAGGTTTTAATTGAATTTTTAAAATCTAAAAATGATAAGGTTAAAATAATTGTTCCAAAAATTGGGGATAAATTAAAAATGCTTGATTTGATTAAAAAAAATATTGATGAAAGATTTTTGAAATCGAAAAATGCATTGATTGAACTTAAAGAATATTTGAATCTTTTTAATCTTCCTTATATTATTGAAGGTTTTGATATTTCTCATTTATCAGGAACTAACACTGTTGCAAGTATGGTGCAATTCAAAAATGCTGAACCTAACAAATCTGAATATAGAAAATTCAAAATATTGAATACTGAAGGAGAAATTGATGATTTTAAATCTATGAATGAAGTGGTTCTTAGAAGATATAAAAGATTATTATTGGAAAACAAATCCTTGCCAGATTTGATTCTTGTTGATGGAGGATTAGGGCAAGTAACTAGTGCTAAAAAAGCGTTAAAAGAATTAAATATTGAAATCCCTCTTATTGGTATTGCTAAAAAATTTGAAGAAATATGGATGCCAAATAGGGGAAGTCCTATAATAATAAATAAAAAGAGTAACGCTTTAAAATTACTTCAAAGAGTGCGTGATGAAGCGCATAGATTTGCAATAAATTATAATAAAAATTTAAGGAGCAAGAGGTTAAAATGAAATTTGAATTAGTGAGTGATTATTTGCCTGCTGGCAGTCAGCCGAAAGCTATTGCTAAGTTAATTAAAGGAATTAAAGATGGCAAGAAATTTCAGACGCTTTTAGGAGTCACTGGTTCTGGTAAAACTTTTACTGTTGCCAATGTTATTAATGCAGTTAACAAGCCAGTGCTTGTCCTGTCTCATAATAAGACTTTGGCTGCACAATTATTTAATGAATTTAAGGAATTTTTTCCAAACAATAGGGTTGAGTATTTTATTTCTTATTATGATTATTATCAGCCGGAATCTTATTTGCCTGCACAGGATAAATATATAGAAAAAGATGCTATGATTAATCCCAAAATTGAACAGTATAGGCTAAGCGCTACTGCTTCTTTGCTTTCACGGCCTGATACTATAGTTATTGCAAGCGTTTCATGCATTTACGGATTAGGAAATCCTAAGAATTTTTTAGAATTAGGTTTTGAATTAAGTGTTGGACAAAAAATGAATAGGCAGGAAGTTATTAAAAAATTAGTTAATATGCTTTAT
>JAQVLH010000050.1 GCA_028704265.1 Candidatus Nanoarchaeia archaeon | reverse complement strand
CAATATAAACTTCTTTATTGCTTCCTCCTTTAAATTGCTGAGAATATGGAATGTAAGGCGAATCAGTAATTTATTGCTAACTGGAAGAGTTGTAAATCTTGAAACAACCAGGGTTTCGTTTTCTTCCTGCCCCCCATCTGATTGTCTTGCTCTTCTAAGTTTTTTTCCAATAGTTCTAAGAATCAACTTCTTAATCAACCTCAATATTTATGTAAGTGTAAACGTAACCGCTGCCTCTAACTATATTAGTTCTTGAAATTACAAAATTTTTATTCTCATTTGAAAAAGCGCAATTATTTGAGCAGTCAATAAAGATTTTAAAATCAACATTATCATCGCTAACTAAACCCCTGTATTTTAAATATAGAGTAATATATTCTTTATTATTACTATTGAATCCTTTTCCGCTAAGAATGCCTGAAGGCTCTAATCCGAATATTCCTTTATTTTCAACTAAACCTCCAATAAATAAGGCGTTGCTTCCAGTGCTATTAATGTAAACCACTTCGTAAGTAGTTCCTTGTACTGAAATGGTTTGGCCAACATTTGCGCAATCAGTAAGTTTAGTTATAGAACTATTCCAAATGCATAGTAAATCAAAATTAGAAGAGGTTGAATTCTTAAACAAACTAGCGTTATAATTACCTTCAGCTAAAGCTACAATGCTATAATAAGATGTTGAATCATATCCGGATAATTGAGTAGTTGAATCAATTAATGAAGCATTAGTGTCAAAATTCTCCCTTTTAGTGGCTAGTTCATGAAAATTAATAGGCGATTCAGTGACACTGTTAATCATAGGAACTGAAGAGCTCATTTCAATTATTACCTGATTATTCTCAGCATCTATTATGAAACTCGCTTCACCTAAACTAGCACTTATAACCCTGCTGCTTCCAGTGCTTGCAACGTATAATATATCCTCATTTAAATTATTCATAAAACTAATAACGCTATTAACATTCGCTTTATCAATATTCTTAGTAATTAGTGGTCCAGCCCAAACATAAGTCACACTAACCAATCCCATAACTATGCCTGTAAGAATAACTACTCCTAAAATACTAACTTGGCCTTTATTCATTAACTAAAAATAAGTTTTTCAGCAATTAAAAAGTTTTATGAAAAAGCAATAAATGTTATAATAAAAAAATAAGAATCATAAAATGAATTACTTTTAACACTAATCATTTTTTTTATCCAAATATTTGTTTTTTATTATAGTTAAATCTTTTTCAAGAGATTTTAGAGTAAATTTCTCATTAGGAACATGATTAACCAATTTTAATATATCCGAATATTTTTCATAAATATTAATCTTTTCTGAATCCCAAATCATTGCAATTTCATCAAAAATATTTTCACAATAACTAATATCATCTTTATTAATTTGTTCATATTTATCAGGCATAAATCTTTTTTTTGCAGCATTTAATATTGTTTCTGTAATTTCTATTAAAATATTTATAGCTTCGCTTAAACTGGTTTCATCTTCAAATATCTTCTTTTTTTTGGATTCCAAAGCTTGCCAGAAAGAGGATGGATAATTTTTATCACTTTCAGCTTTTATAGTATTATATACATTTCTTAGCCATTTCTTCTGTTTTAAAATATTATCCATTCTTCCTTTCATCTCTTTAATATGCGTTGCCAATATAATTATTTTCTAAATTATAAGAGTATAATTTAAGACATTTTTTTAAATCAATTTTTTGTTGGCAATATCCAAGAAGATTTATGTAAAATTCGCTGCATTTCTGTATTAAAGAATCATAAAATGAATTATTTTTAACATTAATCATTTTTTTGGTATTAACAACTATTTTATAATAAATTGTTAAATATTGATTATATAAGTGTTATTGGTATAAAAATGTTGCTTATTTAAGATTTTAGTTTAGTTTTTTTCCCAAAAAACTTCAATATTAAAAAGTTTTATAATAAATCAAGAAATAAAAAAATATTATGGCCGAAGAGGAAATAAATGAGATACGAAATTTAATTAGCACTTTAGATGGCTCAAATAAAGATGATGAAACTAAATTCAGACTAAATTTTAATAGGATAAATGAATTAATATCTAAAATAAAAACGGGTTTAAGCTCAGTAAGTGATAGCACTAAAAAAGAGGAAATAATAAAAACTTTTGAGAACGATATAAAATCCCATTTAACTAGCGATGCGTTTAAAAAATATTCCTCTGACCAAAAGTCAAAAATTATTGATTCTTTAAAAACTAATTTTAATTTTTTAACAGATGAAGTAGCATCTGAAGAAAAAAAATCAGAAGAAACAAATAAAGAAATTGAAATTGATAAAAATATTGAAAGTATTGCAGAATTATTAGATTCTAAAATTGAAAAATTTATAAGTTTAATTAATAATTTAAGTGTTGATGATATAAAAGGCAAAAATAGCCAAGAAAAATTACAAAATTTTATTATTTCAATTGGGGAAATATTAAAACTTGCAGAAAATATTGAAAAAAGTGAAGATTTTGGATTTGCAATTTTTAAAAAGAATCTTGATGAATTAAAAAAAGAAAATGCTTTATTAAATAATAAAGAAATTGATAATAAAATAAAAACTCATGAAATAGGGTTTCAAGGATTAGATGGTTCACTAATGGATGATTTTGGGAAAATTAAAAAATCTTTAATTGAAAAATTCAAAGATGACCCTGATTTAGTGTTTTATTTATTTGATAAGTTAGAAGATATAATTAAAACTCCTCCAAGAACTTATGCTTTTTTAAGAGGCTCAGAAAATGAAGCAAGAAATCTTAAATCTAAAGAATTGGCTGAAAAGCAAAAAGAATTACAAGAATTGGAAGGAAAATTCAAAAATATTACTAAATATTTTCAAAACAATTTTACTCAACTAAAAAAAGGAGATTTAAATGAAGCATTAGTGAAACAATATCTTAAAGAAGCATTTGAAGGATTAGATGGAATTGAAGGTGGAAAAATTCAAGAAGTATTTGAAAAAGAAATAAAAAACTTTGATATTGAAATGACAAAAATATTTAATTTAATTATAGCTAAACCTTTAGAAACGGATGCGCCAGTGTATAAATCAGCCATGCAATTTGCAAGAAATGTAATGCATATTTATGATTTAATAAGCGAAAGTTATGATGGTGTTTTTAATGCAAAAGATGGCAGATTAGGAGTTGATGTTATTATTATATTAGGCAACCCTAAAAATGACACTGATGAAGGATTAAATGGTGCATGGGCTAAAAGAAATGATGATTGCGTATTGGCTTGGAAGCAAGCTAATGAAATTATTCCTATTTCAAATCAGGAAATTTTATCATTTGTAAGAAATACTCAGAGCATTGCAGATTTAATTTCTAATTTTGCAAAAATATCAACTAAATTAACAGAACCTGAAGGCATAAAAGACAAAATTAAAAAAATAATAAACGAAGATAGTACACCTCAAGATAATAAGAATTTAAGCGATGCTATTTCTTTAAAAAAGAATGAAACTGAAAATATTATTAATCAAATTTCTTCATCAATCAATCCTCCAAAAAAAGCAATTAAAGAGATAGCTTTAAAGGATGAAGAGCTAAAAAAAATTTATAAGAAAAAAGAAAAAGATGAAGAAGGAGAAATTGAAGAGTTAGTAAAATTAAACAGCAATATATCAAAATTTTCGCAAATGCTTAAAAAAATAATTGAATTGCTGGAAATATTAAAAGCAAATATTAATAGTTCAAATGATGAGAAAGCAAAATTAAAAATAAAAGATTCATATGATAAAATAATCATATATTATAAAGAAATAAAAACCTTCGTTAATGAATTAGATAAAGAAATAATACCTTTGGTTGAATTCATATTAAAAAACCATGATGATTTAATGATTTATTTTGGAGATTACAGCAAAGAAAAAGCAGGAGTTAATACAGCTAAAACTGCTTTAAAGAAGTATCTTAATGAAATCAAAGAACAGTTAAGAACGCTTGAATTAAATAATAACAAGATTTCATTAACAGGAGTTGATAGTAATTTAATAAAAAAAAGTGTTATAAAAAAAGAAATAAAAGCAATATATAAAGAGGAAATAAAACCTCAAATATTTGCCATGCAAGAAAAAATAAATGAACTAAAAAAATATGTTGAGGGAATCAAATGAGTAATAGTCCAATTATAACTATTGAAATTGCGCAAGCTTATGCTAAAATTCATGAAATTTTAAATAAAAGTGTTGAATTGCTAAAAAAAGGAAATAAAACTGAATTAGATAAATTATTTAATGATAATAAAACTATTTTTTCAAATACTCAAAAGCTTATTGATAATTTAGCTGAATCTGATAAAATATTTGCCTTAATTCAAGAACAAAATTGGAATATAAAAGAATGGAAAATGGCAAAAATAGTAGAGACTTTAGAAAAAGCAGAAAAGATTAATGAGGCTCCTAATTCTTTTAGTGATTTAAAATCTAAATTATTGGTTCTTGCAAAAAATTTTGAAGAATCAAAAAAAGCAATTGTAGAAATTAATGAAAAAATTAAAAATGCTTTACTTGATAATTTACCTGACGAAGATAAGAAACAGATAAAATCTTTTTTAGATGAATTGGAAAAAATAATTAAAAATGTGAATAATCTTAAATTTGATACAAAAGAGCTTGAAAAATTAATAATATTCAACCCTGAATATTTTGAAAAAAGAATGAACGACGCAAAAGAACTATTAAACATAGACCAAAAAACACCCGGATTTTTAGGAGCATTAATTAATATTTTAACTTTTTTAAGTGTAAAAAATAAAAATGATAATTTAGAAATAAAAGGATTATTTACAGACAGTGATAATCAAAAAATATATATACAATATATAAACGGATATATAAGACTAATAAAAAAAGATTTTGTTTTAATGAAAAAAATGGAAAGTAATGATAAGGAATATTTAAAGCAGAATCATGCTATAATTGTAAAAGATGATTATGAAACTAAAGTAATTGAAATGATTAAATTGTTAGGAAATTTAGACATAATAACTGATAAGCCTGAAAGCATTTAATTATTAGTTGAATTTTCAAAAGAAATGATTGACAAGAAAAGAATAGAATTATTTAAAGAAATCTACACTAATGAGCTTCAAATACTTACAAAATTAAAAGATAAAAAATTAATTAATGCAGCTATTGTTTTTGAAAATCCTTCTAATAAAATTGATGAAATATTAAAATATGAAACATTGGATGATAAAGATTTTAAATTAATTAATTTAAAAACAAAAACTGCTGAATTTAAGAATGAAATGGAAAAATTATCAGATATAAGCAATAATGTTAATATTGGTATAAACAAGGTTTATTCTGATGCTAAAACTAAGCTTTCTGAAATAAAAGAATCGTATTTAGAGACTATTAAATTAAAGGAATTTTTAATAAAGGATTCGACTGAAGAAAAAAAGAAAGAGGCAATAAAAAAAATAAAAGATTTGGCAAAAAAAGTAAATGAATTCAGCAAATCAATGTTTGAAAAATATGATGAAAAAGAAACTGAT
This sequence comes from Candidatus Nanoarchaeia archaeon, assembly GCA_028704265.1. Classification (GTDB taxonomy): domain Archaea; phylum Nanobdellota; class Nanobdellia; order Tiddalikarchaeales; family Tiddalikarchaeaceae; genus JAQTTT01. Next base: position 2,280 of record JAQVLH010000050.1, on the reverse strand, counting down.
TATAAAAATGATAAATGCATTTTTTCAAATGAGATAAGAAAAACGAGATATTTTTTTATGCTTAGCCAAATGCTTGATAAATTAAAAGATAAAGAGTTAATAATAATACCAAACAATATAAAGAAAAAAAATGATAATATAAAAAACTTAATTAAAATTTATGACAATATAAAAAAAGATTTTGTTATTGAAGAAACAATAATAAAAGAAGATAAAACTGAATTAAATGAAGAGGATGTTTCTAAAGAATCCTTAAAAATGGCAGCTAAAGCTGTTGACAAGATTGTTAATTTTATGGAAAAGATGAAAAAATTCTTCAAAGAAATGAACAATATGAGAACTGATGAAACAATAATTACAATAACAAAAAATTAGTATTCAAAAAAGAATACGTGAAAATTTTCTCTTAAGCTTTCTGCAGCTTCTTCAAAAGAAAGCCTTCCCAATTTAAAATCCTCACATAAATCCATTTCATACTTAGCAGAATCTTTTCCGTTTGCTTTTCCTAATAGAGCATGCTGAAAACCAGCAGTACTATCAATTCTAGGAGGAGAACTAAAACTAGATAAGAATGAATCTAGATTTACATGAAGTTGAGCATAATATTTAGGATTCTTCTTTATATCTTCATAATTTTTATATTTTGCATTAGCATAATCAACAAGAAGCTCCTTATTGCATCCAACTTCAAGATTAAATGTGAAAGCAACATTTCCAGAAATAGGATTATTAGCTTTAACTCTTTGATAAAAAATATCAACAACTTTTTTCTCCAAATCCTCAGGAGTTACACTGCATCTCTTAGCATATTTATTAATATCAATAAAACCATAGTTTTCTTGCTTCAATTTATGTTTTACCATTTGCTTATTAGCGTATGCAAAATAATTATTATGATGATATGCCTGCAAAAGAGCCAATTCATCATTATTTAACCCTAAAACATCACATAACTCTTCTTTGCTCACAGAATGCAAAGCCCCAACCCCATCTAAATGCCTAACTTGATAATCACGAATAAATTCTTTTTTATCATAAACAGACATGTTTTTTTCTTTTAAATCAGCAATTATTTTTTCTTCTTTTTCGCACTCTTTTATAAAATTAGGATTATAAGCCATTAACTCTTCTAGTAAGCTACCCATAATTAATTATTGAGGCAATGCTTTTTAAAAAGCTTTTCCCAAAAATTAATTATTTACCATATTGTAAATAAATCCTCTTCCAGATAATAACCAATTCTTCCCTTTTTTTCAGTGTAAGAGAACTAATTATTTAAAGATAGTTTAAAAAGCTTACTCCCTAGAAATTTTGTTTTATTAAAAATTATAAATATATTAACTCTTTTAAGCATAAAAGATAATGAAAAAAAAGAAATCGAGGATAGCATATTTAAATCAAATGATAAAAATAAAATAATAACAACTGTAAACCAAATGATACAAAGTGTAAAAGTCATACTTAAAGATAGTTCTTTTTTGAAAAAAATGGAAAGTAATGATAAGGAATATTTAAAACAGAATCATGCTATAACTGTAAAAGATGATTATGAAATTAAAGTAATTGAAATGATTAAATTATTAGGAAATTTAGACATAATAACAGATAAGCCTGAAAGCATAAAATTATTAGTTGAATTTTCAAAAGAAATGATTGACAAGAAAAGAATAGAATTATTCAAAGAAATCTACACTAATGAGCTTCAAATACTTACAAAATTAAAAGATAAAAAATTAATTAATGCAGCTATTGTTTTTGAAAATCCTTCTAATAAAATTGATGAAATATTAAAATATGAAACCTTGGATGATAAAGATTTTAAATTAATTAATTTAAAAACAAAAACTGCTGAATTTAAGAATGAAATGGAAAAATTATCAGACATAAGCAATAATATTAATATTGGTATAAATAAAGTTTATTCTGATGCTAAAACTAAGCTTTCTGAAATAAAAGAAGCGTATTTAGAGACCATTAAGTTAAAAGAATTTTTAATAAAGGATTCGACTGAAGAAAAAAAGAAAGAGGCAATAAAAAAAATAAAAGATTTAGCAAAAAAAGTAAATGAATTCAGCAAATCAATGTTTGAAAAATATGATGAAAAAGAAAATGATTATAAACATGATGTATGCATTTTTGCAAATGAAATAAGGAAAACGAGATATTTTTTTATGCTTAGCCAAATGCTTGATAAATTAAAAGATAAAGAGTTAATAATAATACCAAACAATATAAAGAAAAAAAATGATAATATAAAAAACTTAATTAAAATTTATGACA
>JAQVLH010000049.1 GCA_028704265.1 Candidatus Nanoarchaeia archaeon | reverse complement strand
TTTGGCTCAAAATTATGATGAAAAAATAAATCCTATTACTCCAGATAATTTAAGATGCAGAATTTTAAAAAAAAGCATTAAGTATTCAGAGATGCCAAAATTAGCAGAGATAGAAAAAGGAGTTAACATGGAAGAAAAAAGATTTATAGGCATAAAAGGTTTGGAATCAGTTCTTAATGAAATGAAAGAAAAACAAGGAGCATTAATAATAAATTATTCCGGACATGGTGCAATGATAAATGATTATAATTCTGAATCAGGAACTGTTTTTGTAATTGATTCAATAGCAACTCAAAAAATAGCTTATACTATTGATCAAATTTTAACTAAGCTTGCAGATTCTCAAGATGAAAACGCTTTTTTTTATCTTTTAACAAAAAAGGAATAATAATCAAGTTTTATAAGTAAAAGGGGTATCATATTTTATTATTTTAATGGGGTTGCCAAAAAAGATGACAATAAAGAAGAAAATTCAACCAAAAAAAGCTCAAAAATTAGTTAAAATAAAAGATAAATCTAAAAAAGAAACTTCTTTTAAATCAGAAAAAAAGCTTTATTCTGAAAGTGAAGAAAAATTGCTTAAGTCAATAAAGCCTAAATTCGAAGAATTGGAAGAAGATTTTGAAAATGAAGAAACAGCTGATTTAGAGCATGACGCGCAGGATTTAGAGGGAAAAGAAATCTTTGAAGAAGATGCTAAAAGCGATGAAGAATTTATGGAAGATGAACAGGAAGATGATGAATTCGACGCAGATGCTGAATCAGAAGAAGAAAACGATGAAGATTTTGAATAATAATTAAATTCTTATTTTTATTATTTTTTTTAAATTTTTTTATTTTATTATTAAGGGAATTATTATCCAAAAGTTACTAAAATAATGGAATCTATCAAACTATAATTAATACAAATTGTTAATAATAATTAAATATAAAATATTAGGCAAATATAAATATTTTTAAGGAGCGTGTTTAAGATGAAAAATGATTTAATGCCAAAAGATGAATTTACTGATTTTTTAATTTATAGTACTTCTGAAGGAAATGTCAAAGTAGAGGCGTTTTTGCATGATGAAAATATTTGGCTTACTCAAAAAAGAATGGCTGAATTATTCAATGTGCAAATTCCAACTATTAATGAGCATTTAAAAAATATATTTGATTCTAAAGAATTAGACGAAAATTCAGTTATTAGGAAATTCCTAACAACTGCCAGTGATGGGAAAAAATATTTAACAAATTATTATAATCTTGATGCAATAATTTCTGTAGGTTATCGTGTAAATTCAATGCAAGCTACGCAATTTAGAATATGGGCGACTAAAGTTTTGCGCGAATATATCATTAAAGGATTTGCAATGGATGATGAGCGGCTAAAAAATGGCGAGTATTTTGGGAAAGATTATTTTAATGAGCTTTTAGAAAGAGTTCGTTCAATAAGGGCCAGTGAAAGGAGAGTTTATCAAAAAATAACGGATATTTTTGCTGAATGCAGCATCGATTATGATTCTAATTCTGAAATTACTAAAGAATTTTATGCAACAGTTCAAAACAAGTTTCATTATGCGATAACTGGGCAAACTGCTGCTGAAATTATTTATGATAAAGCAGATGCTAAAAAGAAAAATATGGGTTTGGCAACATGGAAGCATGCTCCAAAAGGAAGGATAATAAAAGCTGATGCAATAATTGCTAAAAATTATCTTTTGGAAAAAGAAATTAAGCAATTTGAAAGAGCAATTTCAAGCTTTTTTGATTATATAGAAAGAATTATTGAAAATAGGATTGTTATGAAAATGATTGATTTGTCAAATAGTGTTAATAAATTTTTAGAATTTAATGAATTTCGCATTTTAGAAGGAAAAGGCAAAATTTCTTTTAAGAAAGCTGAAGAAAAAGCCATCAAAGAATATGAATTATTTAACAAAAATCAAAAAATAGATTCTGATTTTGATAAGTTTAGCAAAAATTTATTAGACAAGGAAAAAAAATTATGATTAAATATTTCATTAACTTTAAATAAAAATAAAACATACATAATAATTAATGAAAGAATATGAGCAAATAGGTTTAGAAAGAATTGATATTTTAATGAATATGTGCAAGGTTTATCCTAAAAACGCCAAAAGGTACACTTATTTAGCTAAAAAATTAAGCGAAAAGATAGGCTTGCCTATCCTTAAAGAATATAAGCGATTAATATGCAAAGGATGCGGAGAATATCTTGTACCTGGAAAGAATTGCACTGTAAGATTAAAGAATAAGGTTAAATATATAACCTGCAATGAATGCAAAACAATTAAAAGATTCAATTATTAAATAATTATATTATGCAATACACTAATTTGCCAGTATTTCAAATAGGAAAAGAAAAATTAAATAAAGAGCATTTAATTAAAGCTTTGAAAGATCATGGAATGATTAAAATTAAATTCTTAAAAAAAGAGTTTGAAACAACTGACTTACCTGGGGATATAATTCAAAAAATAGGAAGAACATTAGTTTTAAAAGAAAAAAAAAGAGTAAAATATTAAAAATAATAATTTGGAAAGCTTATTAGTGGCAAAAAGATACCCTGCCTTTTGTTTTAAACCCCATTAAAATTACTAATGGTTGGTCAAAGCTGATATTCTACTAAGCGCACCAAAAAAATGTGCTTGCACCTCAAATGCCAAAATAATTTCTTCCAACAGCACAACTGAAACATCAAGCAAAGCTATCATCTTACTCAAAAGCGCCGGACTTTTCTGCTAATTATTTTTTAAGCAATATCCCTTAAGGATTAAATTGCACAGCATAAATTCAGTGGACAGAAGTTCCTCACTTAAAATAAATAAGCGTGAATCAGCTTCTTAACGCCACGATTTAATATTGCTTTCCAATAATTATATAGGAATAAATGTTTTAATAAAGCTTTTGAAAAATATTATTTTTTTTAAAGATTATAATGCCTGCAATATTGCAAAAATTTAGACTCTTTTGGCTTTTTATCAATAATGTTAACAGTATCACCTAACTCTTTAACCTGCAAATCAGCATAAAATTTTATATTTTTTTTATTTATTTTTTGCTTTAATTCACTAACATATAATGGATTTTTAATTGCCATTTGCTCTAATAATTCTCTGGCAGAATTCATATCAGTTTTAAATCTTTGATACTTCTCTTTCAATCCATTATATAATTCTTTTAATCTCATAATAAATGGACTGAAATATTTTTCTTTAAAAAAGTTTTGAAAAACTATTATGTCTTCTTTTTAATATTAATCAAGTCTTTTTTGGCATTAAAAACTCCGCTTTCTTGGAGTTCAATTGGCCTTTCTTTAGCATTCTTGTAAGTTGCCTTAGTTGAGCCGTATCTAAGTATTCCTAATTTTTTTAAAATATCAAGCAAACCCATTAATTATAAAGTAATTATTCTTAATTTATAAAAATTTGTCAAAAAGGTCTTTTTGAAAATAAGATTTCATCCAAGTAATAAATAGGCTCATAATTATTTTTCATAATATTAATAATATCCAAAGGAACATTGTGTGAATTATTCTTGGCTAAAAACTCAGCATCCCATTTGTGCCCATTAACAGGCTCAGCTAAATAAATATTATAATCATTTCTTAAGCCTAAAATCACATAAGGCTTAAACTCCCACGCTTTAATATTAGTATTATCAATTATAACTCTTGAAATATTTGAACTCATTGCATCAGCAGCTCTGAAACGGTTCCATTCATGAGCCAGAGGTATTAATGACTTGTCATAAATGTATACTCCTTCTTTCATTAAATAATCATCAGTTGATAAAACTAAACCTTTTAAATTCTTAGCATAAGTGGATTTTCCTGACCCTGGCAAGCCTCGCATAATAATCAATTCTCTATAATTATCAGATTCATAAATCAATTTTTTCATTATGCTAAAAATAATAAAATTTTAAATTAATAAAAATTTTGCTTTTTTAATAAAATCAATTAATTTATAAATTCGCAAATATTTGATTAAAAACAATGAAGTATCAAAATTTAATCTTATTTTCAATGATTTTATTAGTTGCTGTTTCAGGATGCACTGTTAATATTGATTTAGATGATAATCAGCAGGTAAGCAATAATGAATCACAACTTAATAATACAATTATAGATAGTGAAAATGGGGATTTAAATAATTTAGAAAATAATACAATTATTGATTTAGGTAATAATATAATTACTGATTTAGGTAATAATTCTACCAGTAATAATACAGTTATTGATTTAGAAAATGAGAATGAAACAGTTATTGATTTAGGTAATAATTCGACAGGTAATAATACAGTTATTGTAAGTAATGATACAACAAGTAATAATACCGTTATTGTAGAAAATTTGTATGAAGATGTTGAGTGTGCTGCATTAAATGATGTTCAATTAAATTTATCTGTGAATTTGCAAGATTCAGAAGTTACTGCTAAGCAAGTAAGTATGTGTTCAGTAAATCATGATATAATGAATGGAATAAACTATAAGTATTACACTTTTACTTTAACTTCTCCTGCAAAAGTTTATTTATTAATAGATGGTTTTGAAAATGGTGCATGGCAAGTAGGAATAATAGGGCAAGGATTTGAAGATGGAACAAATGGGGAAGCAGTAAAATATCATGCAGAATTGCCAAATGGAACCTACATTATTCAAGTAAGGCCTATTAATTCATTAGGAAGCACTTGCACTCAAAGCGCTGATGAAATTCAACCATGTTATTTTGAATTTAGCAATGATGAAACCAAATGGTGGGTACAAGGAGATGAAGCAGGCACTGCAAAATTAGGCTTCAGATTAACACTTAGCACTTCAGAAATTCAGCCAAATAATACTATTGAATTCGGAACAGCATCAATGGTTCCAATAACTCAAGTTTGCAATAGCTTTAATTCAGAATCATTGAATAGTAATATTCCAAACGATGAGACACAATATGCTTATTCTGTGTCTTTATGTGATGAAGTGAATGATGTTTACACTTCAGCAGCTTACGAATATTATTCAATTTCATTATCTCAAGAAACCACTGTTAAATTTACTCTTACAAAACCTGAAGGAGCATGGCAAATAGGAGTAAATAATTATGGTTGGGAAAACAGCTTGACAATGGGCCAAGAAGATGTAATTTATAATGAATTATTACCAGCAGGTAATCACGTCGTATGGGTAAGGGTAACTAATACTGCAGGATTAAGTGGGGATGATTGGTCATGCAGGCAAATAGTAACAGATGGTATATGCTATTGGCTAGAAGGAATTCCTCCAACAGGAGTTAATTATCTTAATTTTAAAGTAAGTTTTGATTCCGAATAAAGCAAATAGAAATTTTTATAAATTTAAATATTTCCTAAATTAATTTATGAGCCAATTGCCTGAATATTTTTATGAAAAAATGAACACTTTGCTTGATAATCAGCCAAATCAAGCAATGTATTTAATAAGAAATTGTTATTTGGTTGGAAGCACAGTTGCAAGCAATTTAATTAATCTAGAGAATGACAACGATATCGATATTTATTATTATGAATATGGTCCTAAAAGAAATAAAAATATGATGAAACTTTATAAATTATTATCAGCAAGTAATTTAGACCAAATCTGCGAAGTGGATTTATTATCATTCATAATAACAGACAAATTTTATAGCTCTGAAAAAAAATGCTTAACAGATTACATTTTTGGAGAAAAAAAAGAAGTATTTTCAAATAAAGTGGGAACCTTAAGGGCTTTAAATCTTGATGGATTTTTTTTAACAAAATTAGCAACAAGATGCTGCAGAAATGAACAAAGGGATAAAAATGCAATAAAAGCAGTTCTTGATAATTGGGATAATACTTTGCCTAAAGAAGTGCAGGTAGCAATAGATAATTATTATTTAAGTCAATATTATGAAGAATTTAAATAGCTCATAAAATAACAAATTTCATATAATTTTTGAGCTTAAAAAAAGGTTTTAAGAATTACTATCAAGAGTAATGATGCTTGCAAAAAAAATGCTAAAAAATTTTTTAATTTGTTTTTTCCTTTAAATAATAATTCCATATCAATTCTTTAGCCATTTCAACATTGCCTTCAATAAGAATTAAATACTCCTTAAAATCTTTCAATCCACTTTTTAAAAATCCAAATTTCAATAATTTTCGGTAAGGTTCATAATATATATTTTCACTAATCTTTTTTTCAACATTATTTAATAAAAAAATACTTCTTTTATCAGAGTTAAGAAGTAAGGATTTGGCTAAAATTTCATCTTTCATTCTGAAAAAATATGTATTTGGCCTTCCACTATTATTTGATTCAATAGATTCAAAACAATAAACATCTTTTAAATTATCATAAACAGTAGTTCTACTAGGAGATTCATCACTTTCTTTTTTAATATAATTAATAATATCATTTCTAGTACCTATAATATTCTCTTCAAAGAATTTTTCAATCAATCCATCAAGATTCAAATTACTAGAACCAAATTTTATAATATTATTTTTAAGCAAAGATTTAACTTTTTCTTCATTGCATGGTTCAAAAAAATAAACATTAGGGGCACCTCTTCCATTTTTAACCTTAATCTTTGAATATCCTTTAAGATTGTCAAGAACAGTTATTTCAGGCACATCTTTAACAATTCTTCCTTTTCCATTAATAATTTCATGATTTTTTGCATAATCATTAATGTACTTTATGATTTCATTATTTGTGCCATAAATATGATTAATCATATATTTATTAATTACATTAATAAGTGATTCCATAAAAAATACTTAAATATATTAATTTATAAAATGATTGATAATAAAAAAAATAAAATTAAAAAAATTTAATTCATAACCATTATTCCTTTTCTTTCAAAGTATTTTTCCAAGTAATCAATGCCTTCCTTTAATGCCAGCATTTTATTATCAATGCTTACATTCTCATTGCTCTTCTTATAAAAATTTTTATCCAATTCATACTTGGAATATTGCATTAGCACTATTTCTGCCAAGTTTTTTGCAATATTGTCGGATTCAATGAAACATAGCATTCCGTTAAGTAACTGAAGTCCTGTAATTATTTTGCTTAATTTAGTCTTGCCTAATATTTTAAGCAAACCTTCCTTAAAGCCAAAGCTTTCAAAACCAGTTTCATAAATGCTTAAAACCTGCTCCAATTCATTTATTTCATTCCTTGACTGCTCCTTGAACTCTTTAGAGATATTATTTAGGTAATATTTCTGCGCTAAAGAGTCATATTCACTTTTTAACTTTTCTTTAGCTTCTACTTCACTGTTTTTTTCAAGCAAATTCACTAATTTAGTGTTGTATTTATCCCTAAGTTCAATCAAGGTTTTTTCAGGGATAATGCAGTAGCCCTTTGAAATATTATCAATGACTTTTTCTTTCAAAGAGTAATACTCATTCTTTAATGCTTTATACTCTACTCTTTCAACCTTCTTCATACTACACTCACTCCCCTAAAGTAATATAGTGCAGTCCAGGCTTAAAATATAATATGAACTGGAGTATAAAAAAATTAATAAGCATGGACGGCTCTATTCTTTATATTGGAAAAAAATTCTAGAAATATTTAAATAAAAAGTAAAAAAAGCAGAAATAGTATCTATTGCTAAAGAGTGGAAATTCTATAATATAATATTCTAAACTAAATTATTCTGACCTAAGTTTGAAAAACATTGAAGGATTTGACCAATTAGTAAACGCAGACTGAATACCTCGTTGCCTCGGTACTTACATCCCGTTTCTATCGAACCCGTCGTGTACGGGCGGTCTCAAACTGTGTCTCGTTTCGCGGGGGGCTTCAATCTTAGATGCTTTCAGATTTTATCCCTTATGACGTAGCTGCCCAGCGTTACCTT
>JAQVLH010000048.1 GCA_028704265.1 Candidatus Nanoarchaeia archaeon | reverse complement strand
TAGAATATAATGAAATTAGAAAAGAATTAATAACTTATGACCCTATGTATTATTCTCGTCTTCCAAGAAGCAGAAATCATGAGCGTTTGAAAAATACTTTCAAAAACAGATATATTAGCTTTAATAAGAATTTTTTTATTGATTCTATTAAAAATATTGATGAATTAATTATTTCTAACAGAGAAAAAGCTAAAAAAATTGTTTCAAAGCCTTTTATTAGAGAATTTTTTACAATTTATAAAAAAGTTAATGAAATTATTAAAGAATAAATTTTTAAAGAATAATAATTATCAAAATAGCCAATGATAAATAAATTACAGTTTTTAGAATACTTAGATAATGAATTTTATAGAACTGATAATTTAGAAGAAAATTTAAATAATATTTCAAATAAATATGTTAATATTAAAAATTCTAAATTGTTTGAAATAATAAATTTGAAAGAAAATGAAATTTATAATACTTGCAATATTTCTTTTGCAAAAATATCAAATGAAGATTTGAAAAAATATTTTGACTCAATAATTAAATATGATAATAAGTTAAAAAATGCCAATAATTTATTTAAATTTTATGAAGAGAACAAATGTTTTGATTTTGATATTGAGGAAAAATTATTAAAAATTGACGAGCAATTAACAAAATTTGAAGAATTTTATGAAATGCTAAAAAAGCAAAATTAAAAGAATAAAACCACAATTAGCAGCACTTTTAAGAGTTATTTGCAATAACGAAGCCCAATATATTATTTGAGTATATATATTATAATTGTTATATTTTTATTAGGTATTATTTAAAAACCATTGATTATTATTCAATTCTTATGAAGAAAATTCTTGTTTTAACTAATAGGGGGACAATTGAAGAACAAGATAATGAAAAGATTGTTGAAAGCCTAATCAAAGAAACAGGTTTGCCTGTTAATATTCCAAAAAAAATCTCAGGAGAAGTAAGGGATGAAATTGAAAAATTAAATGTTGAATATGTTAGCGGACCGCTAATTAGAGAACTAATTAATGTTAAATTATTAAAATATGGATTAAATGACGCAAGAGATTTATATACAAGGGTTGGACTTCCAGTATATGATGTTACTCAATTAATTTATAATATTGACAATGAAAATGCAAATACTCCTTATAGTCCAGAATTTGTTCATAAATCATTCGGTGACCAAGTGTCAAAAGAATATTCATTATTGAGATTAATACCAAAAGAAGCAAGCAGAGCCCACATGTCAGGAGCTATTCACATTCATGATTTGGATTATTTTATTAACAGGCCTTTTTGCTTTGAAGTGCCTGCAAGATTATTTTTAAAACATGGAGTAAAAACTGACGGACAAGGAACATCAACTGCAGTTGCAGGTCCTGCTAAACATTTAAATTCGGCAGTTATGCAGCTTGCCAAGGTTTTGCAAGCTAGTCAAATGAGCTTTAGCGGAGGCCAAGGTTATGATTTTCTTAATACTATTCTTGCACCTTATGCTAGAGGAATGAAATATGAAGATATTAAGCAAATTATTCAATATTTTATCTATGAATTAAGCATGTCTAATTTTAGCAGAGGAGGACAGACAGCTTTTACAAGTGTTAGTTTAGAATTTGATGCTCCTGATTATTTGAAAAAACAAACTGCATTATTACCAGGTGGAGTTACTAAAGAAGGAGTAACTTATGCTGATTTTAAGGAAGAATCAGATATGATTCTTAATGCTTTCATTGACACATATATGGAAGGAGATTATCATGGAAGATGCTTTAATTTTCCCAAACCTGAATTTAAATTAAGAAGAAGTGTTACAAAAAGCGACAAATATGATGATGTTTTATTAAAAGCTGCAAAATTAGCAAGTAAATATGGAGCTCCTTATTTCTTAAATTTATCAGCACCTTACATGCCTGATGCTGTACAAAGCCAATGCTGCAGATATTTCTTAATACCTGATAGCAAACAAATGAAGCAAATTAATGAAGGAAAATTAAGATTTGGAAGCCTTCAAACAGTTACTGCTAATCTTCCTAGATGTGCCTATGAAAGCAAAGGAGATGAAAGATTAATGTTTGAAAACATTGATGATAAATTTGAAATAGCAAAAAGTGTTTTTGAAGCAAAAAGAGACACTATCAGAAAATATTTACTTAATGGCGGAGCCCCTTTCCTTACTCAAGAATTTGAAGGAGAAGCTTATTTTGACCTAGAAACAAGCACTAATAGTTTTGGATTTGTAGGTTTAAATGAATTAGTTCAAGCAGTTACTGGAAAACAATTGCATGAAGACAAAGATGCTCATAGGTTCGGATTAAAAGTTATGAATTATATGAAAGACAAAACTTTGAAAATGGAAAAACAAACAGGCAAAAGATGGAGCTTGGTGCAAACACCTGCTGAATCAACTGCTAACAGATTTGCAAAACTTGACAATAGATTTGCTAATAGCGTAGCTAAAGGTGGTGTTGGAACAAAAAATGTGTATTACACTAACAGCAGCCACGTCTTTGTAGGCGCAAATATTCCATTATGGGACAGAATAAAAATTGAAAGTAGTTTCCATCCATTATTAATGGGAGGAGCAATAACTCATATTTTTATGGGAGAAAAAACTCCAAACCCTGAAGCATTAGTTGATTTTATTAAAAAGATTTCAACAAAAACATTATGCTCATATTTTTCTTTTACAAAAGATATGACTCAATGCAAAGATTGCGGAAAAATGAGTAGTGGAATGCGAACAACATGCCAATTTTGCTCAAGCAATAAAGTTGAATGGTATTCGAGAGTTACTGGCTATTTAACTCCCGTTAAATCATGGAATGAAGGAAAAAGAGCTGAAATGAACGACAGGGTGAAATATACATTATGAAAAAAGAAGAAAATGTTTTAACAGTATTTACAATGCCCTCATGCCCTAATTGCCCTGCTGCAAAGAAAGTTTGCAATGAAGTGGCAAAAGAATTAGGAATAAAAATGAGAGTAATTGACATAAAAGAAGACTTCCTTACAGCATTAATGTTTCAAGTAATGGAAACTCCAAGCATTGCAATCAATGATGAAACAATATTTTTTTCAGAAGTGCCAAACAAACAAAACCTTTTGAAAGAAATCAAAACACATACTGAGTGAAATAATTATGGAATTAAAAATAAAAAAATTAAATAGCAATGCAATTCTTCCAGAATATAAAACAAGCCAGAGTGCAGGAATGGATTTATACTCAACAGAAGACGCAATATTAAAATCCGGAGAAATAAAATTAATACCTACAGGATTAAGCTTAGAAATAGAAAATGGCTATGAAGCACAAATCAGGCCAAGAAGCGGATTAGCTCTTAAAGGAATTACTGTTGCAAACAGTCCAGGAACTATTGATTCAGATTATAGGGGAGAAATAAAAATTATATTAATAAATCTTAGCAAAGAAGAGTTTAAAGTAAATATGGGAGATAGGGTTGCTCAATTAATATTATCAAAAGTTGAGCAAGCAATAATAAAAGAAACTGATGAATTAAACAGCACTCAAAGAGGGGTTGGCGGATTTGGCAGCACTGGAATGAAATAAAGCTATAAAATATGATAATTGTTTTTGAAGGAACTGACGGCAGCGGAAAAGGAACGCAGGCAGAAAAACTAAAAGAATATATTATTAATAAAGGAAAAAAAGCATTTCTTATTGATTTTCCTAATTATAATTCTCCTACTGGAAAAATAATAAAGGAATATTTACATGGAGAGAGAAAACACCCTCCTTTGGAACTTGCAAAATTATTTTATGAAGACCAATTAGCTCAGCGAAATAATTTAATTGAACTCCAAAAAAAAGGAGTAATAGTTATTCTTGACAGATATACTTTAAGCACTAAAGTTTATCAGGGAGCAAATCTTGAAGAAAAAGAAAGAAGAGAATTAATCAGCACTATTTCTGAATGGCAAAAAAACTTACCTAAAGAAGATTTAACTATTGTTTTTGACTTACCAATAACTTATTCTGTTGAAAGAATAAAAAAAAGAGGCAGATTTATTGATATTCATGAAAAGAATATAAAATATATGAAAAAAGTGCATGATTTATATATTAAAACTGCACAGGAACTTAAATATCCAATAATTAAATGCGTTGAAAATAAATACGAAAAAACTGTTAATGAAATATTTGATGAAGTGCTAAAAATAATCAAAGAGAAAATTGGCTTAATTTTTTAGTCAATATTTTTTGCGAATTATAATAATTTTTAATAAATGCTATTAATTTATTATGTGTTTTATAATTACTTTTAAGCCAAGAAATTGAAAAAATAATTAATTCATCATACAATCTTGTTTCATCAGTATTAGAAATAACAGGATTATCTATTATGAATATTTTAGAATTTTTACATGTCAAATTCAATGCTGGCATTTTCAACGATATTCTAATAATCCATGAAATATATTTTCCTTTTAACTCCTTAGGCAATGATTCAATTATTTTATTAAATATTTTTTCATAAAATTTTAAATTTTTTTCAATTAATATTCCCAAACATAATATAAATGAACCTGCAGTTAAAAGAATTGAATTTAAAAAGAAAAAAATACCTGCTTGCTTAAAACCACTAAAAGAAAGAATTGTTAATAATCCAGTAAGAATCAAAAAAGACTTCATTCCTAATTCAGCAGAATTTTTATAAGCATTATAAAAATTATAAGCTATTAAAAAATCATAAATTATTGTAAAAATTAAAATAAAATAATTTATAGATGAATCAATTGCTTGATAATTTTGGCTTTTTAAAAAAAGCAAAAAAACTGAATAAATAATTAATGGAGAAAACAATAAAACAAAAATCTTTGAATTAATTGGTTTATTTAAAGAATATGCAAAAATGCTTAGAAGACACGCAAATGAAACAAATGAAAATTGCTCAAAAGTTCCTAGTATTGATAATGCGAAAGAATTTAGCATGAATAAATTTTTTGCTAAAATCAATGAAATATTCATAATTAAAAAGAAAAAAGACATAAAAAGCAATTTTGTTCCTCCGAATAAATGTTTGTTTGAAAGTAATAATATAAAAAAAATGCTAAATAATATTATCATAGAAATTATATAAAAAACGCTTTCAATATAGTTAAAAAATACTAAACTAAAATAAGCTGACAAAAAAATAAGGCTTGAGCTTATACATAGCAAATAAAGTAAAAAAAGCTTATTCATAGTATTATGATTAATGATTTACTGATTTAAAATAATTGCTTTTTAAAAAAATTTAAATACTTAATGTTATTATTGCTTTATCATGAAAGCTTATTTTGCAGGAGTGCAGGACTTATCCAGCGTCGATTACCCGGGCCATATGTGCTCTGTAGTGTTTTTTCAGGGGTGTAATTTAAAATGCAGATTTTGTTATAATTATAAGCAACAAGCTATTAGCGAAAAAACTAGCCTTGAAAATATTTTTAAAAAATTAAAAAAGAATTTAGGAATAGTTGACAGCATAATTTTAAGCGGAGGAGAAGCGCTTATTTATGAATATGCTATTTTAAAAATTAAAGAATGGACTAAAGAGCATGAGCTTTTATTAGGCGTTGAAACTAATGGAACTTTTAATGAAAGACTTAACAAACTAATTAAAAAAAATATTTTTGATTTTGTTGCAATGGATATTAAGAGCAATTTTAACAAAGAGGATTATAAAAAAATTACAGGATTTTCGCAAGTCTATAAAGAATTTGAAAAAAGTTTCAAATTGGTAAAAAATGGCAATATAGCCCATGAGTTCAGGATGACTGTTACTCCAACTCTTCATTCATTAAATGATATAAAAAATATTAATGAAGTTGTTAAACCTTCAAAGTTAGTGCTGCAAAGATTTCAGCCAGGAGAAAATGTTTTAGATAAATCACTTAATGACAAAGTTTTTTCAGCAGAATTTATAAAAGATTTAAAAAAATATGCTAAAACCCAAAAAAACGTCGAATTAAGATTCTGGGAATAATTAAATTATTTTAATAATATTAAAGATATTTTTGCCGTAAACTTTCTTGCATTTTCATAAATTTCATCAAGCCTTCTTTGGGTATAAGTTTTGATTGCAGAATATCTTGCAATATTGCTTTCGGTCTTTGCGTCCTCAAAATATTTAACATACTCATCCTCAAAGATTTTATAAGATTGATTGAGCATTTCTAAATCTTGTTTTTCGATTTCGCTTGGCACGCAAAGATATCCTAATGCTATTTGCGCTGCTTCATGATCATGCACTTCATAGCCTTTTTCAAGAATAAGCGCTTTTGCACAATAAAGCATTGAATAATAAGCAATTGTTATTGCCCAATAATTCCAATAAAGTTTCTTTGGCTGCCCTTGAATTGGAATAATCTCTTTATTATGTTTTGCTATTTGAAGGCTGTTTTCACCTTTATCAAAAAATAATTTAATTTTAAAAAAATTTTGGGATTTGATTATTCTTTTTGCTTTTATACATTCATAAAACAATTCTTCATATTCATTCATTTTACTATTAATCTCCAAAAATTTTGAGGATTTTTCAAAATAATATGATTTTTTAGGGCTTGGCTGCCCACGTTTTCTTCTTTTTCTTTTATCATTTGAATAAATTCATTTTCAGTAAAAAATAAAGGATTTATTTTTTTATTGAACAATGTTTCATATTTTGAAAACGAAATTGATTTTTTTCCATCTTTATTAATAATTATTAAATCAATATCTGATGAGTCTTTTTCGCTTCCTTTAGCATAGCTTCCAAATAGCATTACAACAGCTTTTGTTTCTAATTCTGATGCAATTTTTTTGATAATTGGCTGTTTTTTTAAGAATTCTTTTTTTTCTTCCTCAGAACTTATTGTTAAATAAAAGTTTATTATTGGATTTTTTGAGTTTAGTTTCATGATTTTTGATTTTCCTACAGTTTCCATAATTATCAAGTCATTCATTTTTAATGCAGTCCTGTAAAATGTTGCATAGGGCATTTTTGCCAATTTGCTAAGCCCATTCATTGTGAATGATTTTTCTAAATTTTTTCCTAAGCAATTAATTATTCTTAAAACATTATCCATATTTGAATAATATTATTCATTTATGATATATAAATATTGCTTTGTTCGCTAAAAAAGATTTAATAATAGCATAATAAAGAAGTTTAAGATAAGACTTCCCTTAATGATTTTTTTATTTTAAAAAAAATAGTTTTATAAAAACTTGTTTTTTATCCTTTATTTATGCTAGACATTAAATTATTCAGGGAAACACCTAATATTATAATAAATGATTTAAAAAAGAGAAAATATGCTGATAAACTTCCATTAATTGACGAAATTATCAAAATTGATAATGAATGGAGGAAATCTTTAGCAAAAAGAGATGAGCTAAAAAATTTAAGAAATGTTGAAAGCAAAAAAATTGCATTAATAAAAGATAAATCTGAAAGGGATAAAAAAATTAAGGAAATGCAGGAAAATAATAGCAAAATAGAAAAAATAGATATTAATTGCAGTGAATTAGAAAAAAAAGTAAATGATTTACTAAGCCAGATTCCAAATATAATGGATGAGTCCGTGCCAGTTGGCAAAGATGATTCTGAAAATGTAGAAATTAAAACCTGGGGCAAAAAACCTGAATTTGGTTTTAAAATCTTGGACCATCAGACTTTATGTGAAAAAAATGACTGGTATGACGTGCTTAGAGGAACAAAGGTTGCAGGAGCAAGAAATTATTTTTTAAAAAATGATTTAGCAAGACTCCAATTTGCATTATTTTCATATGCTTTAGATTTTATTAAAACCAAAGGATTTAGTTTCATGATTCCTCCTTATATGGCTTATGAAAAATGCTTTTTTGGCACAGGTTATTTGCCGAGCGGAAAAGATGAATTATATGAAATAAAAGGAGAGGGAATGAATTTAATTGGAACTAGTGAAGTGCCAATAACAAGCTATCACATGGATGAAACTTTGCTTGAAAGCGAACTTCCTAAAAAATATTGCGGATACAGCGCATGTTTTAGAACTGAAGCAGGAA
>JAQVLH010000047.1 GCA_028704265.1 Candidatus Nanoarchaeia archaeon | reverse complement strand
ATTGTTGCTCTTCCAAAACAACTTTTCTATAATACCGGCATTCCGGCTTGTATTTGGTTTATTTCCAGAAAACGTACTGGTAACGGTGATCGCAAAAGGATCGGTGAAATTCTTTTTATTGATGCTTCAGAAATTGGTTTTATGGCCGACCGCACACATCGCGAATTCACTGAAGAAGATATCTCTAAAGTTTCTAAAACTTATCACGAATGGCGACAAACCGATAGCGCATATGAAGATATTAAAGGTTTTTGCAAATCTGCCAGTATAGAAGATATAGCTAAACATGACTTTTTCCTTACTCCGGGACGATATGTGGGAATTAAAGACGAGAAAGATGATGGCGTCCCATTTGAAGAAAAAATTGCTGATCTCACTAGAATACTTGCCGAGCAGATATTAGAAGAAAAGAAACTTGATGAAGAAATAGAAAAGCAACTAAAAAATGTTGGCTTTAATTTAGAATAACTATGGCAGATCAAATAACTAAAATTCTAAAGGGATGGAAAACAACAACACTAGGAGAAGTGTTGTGTCCGATTTCAAATACTTTTAATTTTAATGGTGTAGATAAAGTGCATTTTCTTAATACAGGCGATATTTTGGATGGAAAATTATTGCATAATAATTTAGTGCCCACAAAAACATTACCAGGACAAGCAAAAAAGAAATTTAAGCCGAATGATATTTTGTATAGTGAAATTCGTCCAGCAAACAAGCGGTACATGCTCGTTAATTTTGATAGCTCAAACTCCGTCGCTTCAACAAAGTTGATGGTTTTACGAACTAAAGAAAATGTAGATGTTATTTATATTTATAAATATATTACATTCCGAGAAATGTTGAATGAGTTTCAAATGATTGCAGAATCTAGATCTGGAACATTTCCTCAAATTACATTTGATTCTATTTCTAAAATTGAATTATCTTTGCCCCCTCTTCCAGAACAGCGAGCGATTGTGGAGGTATTGTCGTCTTTGGATGATAAGATTGATCTTCTACGTGAGCAGATTAAAACGCTGGAAGCCACCGCGCAGGAAATTTTTAAAGAATGGTTTGTGAATTTCAATTTCCCTGACTCGACTCGCAAAATGATTAATTCCGAGCTAGGTCAAATTCCGGAAGGATGGAAAGTGGGAACGGTTAATGATGTTATAGAAAGAGAAACGCTTTCATATCGCTGCAATCAAGATGATTTATCGATAAAAGGAAAAACACCAATTATTGATCAAGGGGCAAATGGAATTTATGGATACACAGAACGAGAACCGGATTTTCAAGCAAGTAAAGACAATCCTGTCATTTTATTTACCAATCATACCTGTAACATGTGGTTTGTAAATTATCCATTTTGTGCTATCCAAAATGTAATTCCTTTTCGATCTAATTATCAATATGACATCTTTTTTGTTTTTTACATGACGCTTGGTCGAGTGTCTTTTATAGAATATAAAGGTCACTGGCCAGATTTTGAACAAAAAGAATACGTTATACCTAAGCCAGAAATTGCAAATAAATTTGCCGAATTTGTAAAACCTTTACAATATAAAATCTGGAATAATACTAATCAAATTAAAACCCTTTCTGCTCTACGAAATACGCTTTTACCAAAAATGATGAGAGGCGAAATTAGAGTGAAAGGCTTTAATGATTAAGTTATGAAATATAAAGTAATTTTTGATACAAACTCAATTAGAAATGCTGAATCAGTTGATAAGTTCTTGGGCGGACGCTCTGAATTAGATCGCTTTTTGAAGGTGTCGGAAATTATAATTCCTGACATTGTAATTGAAGAAATAAAAAATCAAAAAAGAAAACATCTTGTATCAAAGAAAAATTCTTTTTTATTAAACCCTTTCCATCTTTTAAGAAAGATTAACGAAGAAGAAACAAAAAGTTTTGATATTGAAAAATGGATAGCAGATTTAGTAGATGAGGAGACTATTCCCTATACTATGGTGTGTTTGAATAAAGGTAATGTTTTAGATGACATAAAAAAAATGTGCTTGGCAAACCTTCCGCCTTTTGAAGAAAATTGTGACAAAGGGTTTAAGGATACATATATTTATTTTACAATTTTAGAGTATTTAGAAAATAACAACGATGAGAATGTTTTCATTGTGACCAATGATGATAGATTAAGAATGGCATTTGATAATAATGCACGCGTAACAGTTGTAAAAAATTTTGATGAATTTGAAGACTATATTGACTCTTACTTTAGAGAAGAATACTTTATTAATAGATTAAAAGAGGAAATCTCAGAAAATATTACTTCAGATAGCATTGAAGAAATATGGTTAAATATAAATGAAAATTGGATAATCAAAATTTTATGTGATGATAAGAACTACTTTGTCGAAGTAGATTTCTCTACAAGAGAAATGATAGGTTCTACAGATTTTGATATATCAGCTCTTATTAGGGATCTTATTAATTCAGGGTCTTTTACTAGTACACACTCAATAGTCACTTCTTTAGGTGAATATATTCAATATTTTTCTAATCAAGAGATTATTGACTTGATTGGCGCTTCAACCAGAAATAGCCAAATATATTCAATATCGAAGGATGAAGATGTAAAAAATTTTTTTACCTCTCTATTTAAATCAAAATCACAAATTATAACCGATGCAGATGTTATATGGCGATTTAAACAAGTTTTTAAACAAGAATAATTTTATGACTAAAATATTTGAATCAACAATTGAAGAATTTGTCATTGAGCTTTTACAAAATCAGAGCTGGCAATATTTATCTCCCGAAGATCAGGAAAATGAAAGAGCGGAATTATATGAAGTGATTTTAAAAAAAAGATTTAAAGATGCCATTGATCGAATTAATCCTAATGCAACCGATGAAATGAAGGTACAGGCTTTAGGGCAAATATTAAATTTTCCTAGCCAGAATTTGATAGATAATAATGAATATTTTCATCGTTTATTAACTGAGGGAATTGAGGTTGAGGTGATGGCCGAAGATGGAATTAAAGGTGACAAAATATATTTAGTTGATTTTGATAATATAGATAACAATGATTTCGTTGCATGTAATCAATTTACTATTATTGAAAATAATATTACTAAGAGACCAGACATTATTTTGTTTATAAATGGCTTGCCATTAGTGATAATAGAGCTAAAAAATCCAGTTGACGAAAATGCTACTATCCAGAAAGCGTATACTCAGTTACAAAATTATAAAAATGCCACGCCATCTTTATTTTATTATAACTCTATTTTAATAGCTTCTGATGGTCTAGACGCTAAGGCCGGGACAATATCTTCTGATTTATCTAGATTTTTAGCATGGAAGTCAAAAGATGGATTTAATGACGAAAAAAATATCGTGCCCCAAATAGAAACAATGGTGAAAGGCATGCTGAATAGAAAAAATATTTTAGATTTAATTTCTCATTTTATTGTTTTTGAAAAGAATAAGAAAGAAGATGTAAAAACTGGCTTATCTTTAGTTGAGACTATTAAAAAAATAGCAGCTTATCATCAATATTATGCAGTTAACAAAGCGATTGTTAAGACTTTAGAAGCTAGTAGTGAAAATGGCGACAGAAAAGCTGGTGTTGTTTGGCATACTCAAGGAAGTGGAAAATCATTGTCTATGGTTTTTTATGCTGGCAAATCAGTATTGGAGTTAGACAATCCAACTGTGGTGGTAATCACTGACAGAAATGATTTAGATGATCAGTTGTTTGATACTTTTGCTAATTGTAAACAATTATTAAGGCAAGAGCCTGTACAGGCTCACAGTCGAGAGGATTTAAAGAACCTTCTAAGAGTGGCTGGCGGCGGAATAGTATTTGCCACCATTCAAAAGTTTTTTCCAGAAAATGGGGCAAATTCTTTTGAAATGCTGTCTAATAGAAAAAATATTATTGTCATTGCTGACGAAGCACATCGTAGTCAGTATGGCTTTGGTGTAAAAACTAGCGAAAAAGATGGAGAGGTTTTTACTAGATACGGTTTTGCTAAATATTTGCGCGATGCTTTACCCAGCGCCTCGTTTATTGGTTTTACTGGAACGCCAATAGAAAAAGAAGACGCCTCTACTCCAGCTGTCTTTGGCAGTTATGTAGACATTTATGACATTGCTCAGGCAGTTGAAGATGGTGCTACTGTTAGAATTTTTTATGAATCGCGTTTAGCTAAAATTCATTTAAAACCAGAAGAAGCAAATATGTTAGATGAGGAAGTTGAGGCGGTTACTGAAAGCGAGGAAAGCACTGCTAAAGAAAAAGCCAAAGCTAGATGGACTCAATTAGAAGCTATAATTGGCCATAATGATAGATTAAAACTCATTGCTCGAGACATGGTTGATCATTTTGAACAAAGAAGAGAGGCTTTTGAGGCCAAGGGTATGATTGTTTGCATGAGTCGTCGAATAGCAGTTGAGCTTTATGAAGAGATTATAAAAATTAGACCAGACTGGCATGATAATGATTTAAAAAAAGGATCAATTAAGGTGGTAATGACATCCTCGTCCTCTGATCCAGAAAATTGGCAAACTCATCACACTAACAAGCAGAATAGAAAAGCAATCGGGGATAGATTTAAAGATATTAATGATCCATTAAAATTAGTCATAGTTCGTGATATGTGGCTAACAGGCTTCGACGTCCCCTGTCTTCATACTATGTATATTGATAAGGCTATGCGCAGTCATAATTTAATGCAAGCCATTGCAAGGGTTAATAGGGTCTTTAAGGATAAGCCAGGAGGTTTGATTGTTGATTATATAGGGATTGCCTCAGATTTAAAAACAGCCTTGGCTACTTATACTGCTAGTGGCGGGAAAGGCGTGCCGACTCTTGATCAAAATGAGGCAATTGCGGCTATGATTGAAAAATTCGAGATAGTTGAACAAATGTTTGATGGTTTTGATTATAAAAAATACTTTAATTTAGATACTAGAGGAAAGTTATCATTTATTTTAGAAGCTCAAGAATACATACTTGGCTTAGAGGATGGGAAAAATCGATTTACTAAACAGGTTTCTTTATTGTCACAATCTTTTGCTTTGTCAGTACCTAGTTTAAAGGCTCTAGAAATTAAAGATCAAATAGGTTTTTTTCAGGCTGTAAAAGCTCGTCTTGTTAAGTTTGAACCAACAGGATCTGGCAAAACTGACGCTGAAATTGATACGGCAATAAGACAGATAGTTGATCAAGCTGTTGTTGCTGATGGTATAGTAGATGTTTTTGACGCTGCTGGTATTAAAAAGCCAGACATATCAATATTATCTGATGAATTTTTAGAGGAAGTTAAAAACATGGAGCATAAAAATTTAGCCCTAGAGTTGTTAAAAAAGATTTTGAACGATGAACTTAAAATTAGAACTAAGAAAAATTTAATTCAAAGTCGTAAGCTATCAGAAATGTTGGAAAACGTTATTAAAAAATATCAAAATAATCTTTTATCAACAGCTCAAGTAATTGAAGAATTAATAAAATTAGCTAAAGAGATTAAAAATTCTGATAAAAGAGGAGAGAAATTAAATTTGAATGAGGATGAATTAGCTTTTTATGATGCTTTAGCAAATAATGATAGTGCTAAAGCCGTTCTTGGCGATAAACAATTAGCAGTTATTGCTATCGAAGTATTTAGAAGTGTGCGTGGAAATGCTAGCATAGACTGGACTTTAAAAGAATCAGTTAGAGCTAGACTTAGAAGAGATGTAAAAAGAATTCTAAATCGTTATGGTTATCCTCCGGATGATCAATTATTGGCGACTGAAAATATTTTAAAGCAAGCCGAATTAATGGCTAACGAGTTAAATTAATATGAAATATAAAATTTATTTCGAGCGAGATAATATTAAACCTACCGAAGTTACAATAACAGGAGAGGGCGATAATTGCCGAGTTGGTAGCGTAAAAGTTAATAATGAAACTTTTCTTTTTAATTTTCAAAACACCGAAGAAAACTTGCTGAATACGGTTAAAATTAAACTAAATAAATTTGAAATTAGAAAAATAGAAAAAATTGATTGATTTACGTAATTTTGACTACCTTGTTCTTAAGCGATATCTCCCCATTTAAACATGTAAGCAATTCTCGTTTTTCTTGGTCATCACCCTCTTTTAATAAAAACTTAATGTAGTTTTTAACATCGATGTCGCTCACGTCGATGTTTTGGTTTTTGCCAGTCGCCATCATTTGAAACTTCTTAAATCTTTTTATTTCTCCTTCAATTTTATCTTGAACTGGTAATTTCTTAAAATCCAATTTATCAATTTGTTTTTGTAACTGTTTAATTAAATCTTCTTCGCTGATATATCCTGATTTACAATTTTTATCTTTTGCCTTAGTGCAACCATAATAAATATGACGGTTATAACCGCCATTTTTTAGTTTCTTAAATTTTTCCGTTGCTGAGATTCCCGAACCACACAATCCGCAGGTCATAACTTTGGTAAAGGCGAACTCAATATTTTCTCGTCTAACTAATTGTGAGTTTTTCATTTGATCTTGAACTAAATCAAATAATTCTTTTGTGACTATTGGCTCGTGCTTTCCTTGGTACCAATTGCCACTGCCTCGCGGATATTCAAATGGGCCATAATAGAAGGTGTTTTCCAGAAGACGATAAATATTACCTAGACTTAGATGTTTTTTACCCAGGGCTGTTCTAAAATTTAAATCAAATCTTAACCAATTATATAATTTTCTGCCTGACCATTTTTCGTAAGCAACTTTTTCAAACATTTGTCTGATAATGTGGCCTCTGTCGGGATCAACCAAGCATTGTCCTTTATGATCAACTCTCTTTTCTTTAAAATAACCAGTTGGCGGACAAGTCG
Source organism: Candidatus Nanoarchaeia archaeon (assembly GCA_028704265.1). Classification (GTDB taxonomy): domain Archaea; phylum Nanobdellota; class Nanobdellia; order Tiddalikarchaeales; family Tiddalikarchaeaceae; genus JAQTTT01. The sequence continues at coordinate 1,209 of JAQVLH010000047.1, read as the reverse complement.
GCCATAAGCCCATTTCACATCTTGCCCTTAAACCTCTCTTTACATTAATACCTCTATTATCATTCTCTAGTTTTGCTTGAGAACATAAAATCATAAGCAGAAACTTTTCATTTGGTGAGTTACTAAATGTCTGACCAAAGGTGCGAATACTCATTAATTTTTTCTCATCCATTAAATCAACCAGTGATCCTAAGTCGCCAGCATTTCTAGAAAGTCTATCGGGGGCCCAGGTAAGAATTGAATTAAATTTTTCTTCTGCTATGTCTTTTAATAATTCCTTAAAGATAGGACGATTACCAGAATCTTTGGCGGACTTTGACTCTCGTCTAATATCGACGATTTCTAGATTTTCTCGTTCGGCAATTTGAAGCATTTCCTTAACCTGAGAATCAATAGACTGAACTTGTCTTTCGTCTGATTCAGTACTTTTTCTAGCGTAAAGACAGTACTTTAAGGGGGTGTCTAATGGAGGCATATGATTTAATTTTAATTATTAGTTAAATCTACGCCTCCATTAATGACACACTTTTGAGCTTTTGCTAAGCAGCTAGCTGTTGGCAACTTGTCGATAACTTTCCTTGTAATATTAAAGTAAAATAGCTATATGAAAAAGATTCTCGGTGGTCTAGGTGGTCTTTCTATCATACTACTTACCGCATTAACAAAGGCATCGGCTAAATCATCATGCTTTTCAACGCCAAAATGAACAATTTGCTGGATTAATTCTTCTGCGCCCTCTTTTGGAAATAGCACTCGGCCAGTCTTGATTACATTAGCAGTTAAGACTAAGCGGCTTCTTTTATCTTGGCCACCAGGCTTAGTAGTCATGACATCATAAACACCCTCAACTTGTAACTGTTGTGGTAGGGCTTTTTGATAAGCGACATCTTCCACGACCAGCCTGACAAGATCGTACTCTTTTTTATAACTATCATATATTACCTTACAGGTGTCGATGGTTTCAGGGAAGTTAAGCCGTCTGTTAATTATCTTTGGCAAAATATAAATTTTATATCCTGTTTTGGTTTCAAATAATAATCCTGGAACCATAGCTGTATAGTCAGCCACACTACTTTGAGAAATAGCAGGATCAATACCGATTCTAACTTCAAGATGTGATTTATATCCGCCGTACATATTCATCCTTTCTGGAATCTCGTCATAATAATTAATCCATTCAGGATAAATAGCCTGATCTTCACTAGGAAC